>JAYEJO010000095.1:0-37929 GCA_034660595.1 Candidatus Caldatribacteriota bacterium | reverse complement strand
AAATTTGAAGGTAGCATTTTGGAAGAAAAAAAAGTAGACGAAGTAGGCGAGAATAAATTGATTATAAAGAAATGCTCTTTGAATCACCATAATTTATCTCTGTTAAGAGAAATATTTCCTCATCTTAATCCTTCTTTTTGCGGCCTTAGAGCTTCTTTTGGTACAGGAGACCGTTTGGGGATAGCTACACCGGCCCATATCCGGGCCTTTAAAGATAAAGATATTTTCCCTGTTTTAGCCCAGCAATCGGTAAGAGAGATGGCTCGAACAGAGAGAAACTGGCAGAAAGTTTTAGATGATACAATATGGGGTTGTTTTGAGGAGGGCTACATTGGTCCTTTTGGGGCTGATGCCGACCACGTAAAAGATACTAAAGAGTTAAAAGAAGCAGCAGATTGCAGCTTCACCATGTTCACTTTAGACCCTTCCGATTATATTAGAAAAGATTTACTAAAATTAAATAAAAAAGAGATAAACAATCTCTATGAACAAATATCTGAGAGAAAAGATTTAGAAAGATTATATTTAAACAAGACTTACAATTTTACCGGGCAGAGATTGATGTTTAATGATAATTCTTTGCCTGAAATTATATTAACTTATTCTGAAGCCTTAAATCATGTGGTGAAATGTTACGAATTTTTGAAGAGTTATAAGAAGGATGATTTTGATTTGGAGATCTCCGTAGACGAAACTCCCACAGTAACTTCTCCTTTAGCCCATTTATTTATTGTTTTGGAGCTTCAAAGAAGAGGGGTAGATTTTCAGAACTTGGCCCTTCATTTCTTGGGAGATTGGCAAAAGGGGATAGAATACATAGGAAATGTAGAAGAATTTACCGGGGAATTTTCTTTACATGCAGCTATCGCTAAAAATATTGGAGGATACAAACTTTCTCTTCACACCGGGAGTGATAAATTTTCAGTTTATCCTATTTTTTCCCGGGGGACAGACGGTCTTTGCCATATAAAAACAGCCGGGACCAGCTGGTTAGAGGAAGTAAAAGTGGTTGCCATGAAAGACCCAGCTCTTTATCGAGAGATTCATCGTTTTGCTTTGGAGAATTTTGCCAAAGATAGAGCATCTTATAATTTAACTACCGACCTTTCACGTGTTCCGAATATAGATAAACTTTCTGATGAGCAATTGGTTGACCTTTTTAATGAGCCAGATTCTCGTCAGCTTATCCACATAACTTATGGTTCTATTCTAAAGATAAAGGATAATGAGGGAAAATATATCTTTAAAGACAGAATTTATAAAATATTATTTCAGTATGAGGAAGACCATTACCGGGAACTTTCTAATCATATAAAAAAACACTTAGAACTTTTAGGGGCATAAGCTTTGTTATTTGGTTAGCTAGTTACTTGGTTAATTGGTTTTATAAAAAAAACAAGAAGCAAAAAACTAATTAAGTCTGTTTTAACTAACTAACCAGGTAACCAACTAACTTTATATATAGTTATTTATAAAACTATCGAATTTAAGAATAGTAAGAAGGAGGGCATCAATGAGAGAAGTTTTAGAAATGTTTAGCTTGGAAGGTAAGACTGCAGTAATTACCGGAGGTGCCGGGGTTTTAGGTTCTGCTATTGCCAGGGGATTAGGTAAGGCCGGTGCTAAAATAGCCCTTTGCGATATTGTAAATGCCGATAAAGCGGCACAAGAATTAAAATCAGAAGGGACAGAAGCTAGAGGTTATTACATAAATGTAATGGATATTGAGAAAGTAAAAGTTTGCAGAGATGAGGTAATCAGAGATTTTGGTAAAGTTGATATCTTACTTAATGCCGCCGGGGGGAATATGAAAGAGGCGACTACTTCAGAAGACTTAAAATTTTTTGACCTTCCTCTTTCTGCTTTGGAGAAAGTAGTTGGTCTTAATTTATTTGGAGGAGCTGTACTTCCTTCACAGGTTTTTGGAAAGGATATGATAAAAAATCAGGATGGCGGGTCTATTATAAATATTTCGTCTATGAACGCCTTCCGTCCGCTTACCCGGATACCCGGATATTCTGCCGCCAAGGCAGCAGTGAGTAATTTTACCCAGTGGTTAGCGGTTCATTTTTCCCAGGAATATAATAAAAGATTGCGAGTAAATGCAATTGCCCCGGGATTTTTTCTCACCAGCCAGAATCGTTTTTTGCTTACCAATGAAGATGGCAGTCTAACCCCCAGAGGAGAAACTATTATTGCCCACACTCCCATGGATAAGTTTGGTGACCCGGAAGATTTAATCGGAGCGTGTGTCTGGCTGGCCTCTGATGCCTCAAAATTTGTAACCGGAATTATTGTTCCCATAGATGGAGGGTTTAGTGCATTTTCGGGAGTCTAATTAGTATCGCGTATCGCGTATCGAGTATCGCGTGAAAAAATAAAATTAAGAAAGAAAAAGTCAGAAGTTCTGAAGAAAATAGTATCGAGCGAGTATGTAGTTAATAAATACTACAACAAGTAATGTGTAATGAGTAATAAGTAAAGAGTTAGATAATTAGTTGGTTATCTGGTTAGCTGGCTGAGGAATAAGTATATTGAAATTAATATTAATAACCAATTAACCGACAAACCAGTTAACTAGACAACTATTAATATAGGAGAGGAAAAAAATGAAAAAAGAAAATATTGGATTGATTGGCTTGGGAGTAATGGGCCAAAATTTAATTTTAAATATGGAGGATAAAGGCTATTCGATAGCTGTTTATAATAGAACCAGCGCTAAAACAGAAGATTTTGCCAAAGGCGCAGCTAAAGGTAAAAATATATTACCCGCTTATTCTTTAGAGGAATTTGTAAATTCTTTGGAATCTCCTCGTAAGATAATTTTACTGGTAAAGCAGGGAAAACCCGTTGATGATTTTATAGTAAAACTCATTCCTTTATTAGATAAAGGTGATTTGATTATTGATGCGGGTAATTCTTATTTCAAAGACACGGTAAGACGTAATAGAGAATTAAATGATTTAGGATTATTATTTATCGGAACAGGTATTTCTGGAGGGGAAGAAGGGGCTTTAAGGGGCCCTGCTATAATGCCTGGCGGGCAAAGAGAAGCCTATAATCTAGTGGAAGATATATTTAAAAAGATTGCAGCTAAAGCTTATGATGGCGTTCCCTGTGTTTCTTATATCGGTCCGGACGGAGCAGGTCATTTTGTAAAGATGGTCCATAATGGCATTGAGTATGGAGATATGCAGTTGATAGGAGAATGTGTTTGGGTTTTTAAAAATGCTTTAGATATGAATTCGGAAGAGATTGCTCAGATTATGACCAGTTGGAACAGCAATGATGACGTACTTCAATCTTACTTGATAGAAATAACCGGGGAAAGTATGAAAGAGAAGGATAAGAAGAGTGGCGAGTATCTGGTTGACCGAACTGCTGACATTACCAGGATGAAAGGAACTGGGACCTGGACAGTGCAAAGTGCTTTAGAACTGTTAGTCCCTATACCCACTATTACTGCTGCGGTTTTCTCTCGGGAGATGTCCCAGGATAAAGACTTAAGACTAAAAGTATCCAAAAAATTATCTACTTTTAAGGGAAAATATGTAGGAGAAAAAGAACAGTTTGTCGAAATCGCCCATGATGCCCTATATCTGGCTAAGATTTCTTCTTACGCCCAGGGCATGGCTTTATTACAGGCTGCTTCCAGGGAATATAAATGGGACCTTAATTTAGGAGAAATTGTTAAGGGGTGGCGAAGTGGGTGTATAATTCGGGCTCAGTTTTTAGATGAAGTTACCAAGGCCTACGAAAAAAATCCGGAAATACCCAATCTTTTAACTGCTCCTCGATTCGCTGAAGTGGTTAAACAAGACCTTAAAAAATTAGCCAACTTTATGGAGATTGCTCATCGGGTAGGGGTGCCTGCTCCAGCTATGGATAATGCTTTTGATTATATTCTTCAACTGGCCAGTCCGGTTATGGTATCTGCTCAGGTATCAGCCCTGCAACGAGATTATTTTGGGGCACATGGTTACTTTAAATTAGAAGGGGTAGATGATCCGGAAGTAATGACTGCCCCAGAGGGAAAGATTAGAGAGTTTCATACCGAATGGATGCTGCCCGGACGCCCGGAAGAGGAATGGACAAAGTAATAGCGTAGAGCGGACAGCGTATAGCGTTTAGGATATACTGAAAAACGAAAAGTGCAAAATTGAATTCGTATCTCGTATCTCGTGGATAGTATCTCGTAAAGAAAATAGAAGTCAGGAGCCAGAATCCTGAATTCTGACTACTGACTTCTGGATACCAGAATAGTTGTAAAGATTAAAAAATATTTAATGATGATTTTGTGAGGTAATAAAAAATTGCTATCAATCGAAAATCTTAAAGGAGAATTAACAGAAGAACAATTAGAGGAAATTGTAAAGGAAAGCCTCAAAGATTTTAAATCTGTAAAAAAAGTTCTTTTAATTCATCCTGATTACACCAGAACAGACTTTACCGATAAATTAATTCCCCTTATCTATCAAGAGTTAAAAAATAAAGGAATGAGTCAAATTGATTCTTTAAATGCCGGTGGTACCCACCGGTCAATGACCGAAGAAGAGATCCGGAGTAAATTGGGCCTTCCCTCTCAGATTAATTTTGATAATTATTACAATCATGAATATAATGACCCCCAACAACTGATGACGGTGGGGGAGATTCCCGCCTCTTTTGTAGCGGAAAAAACTCAAGGTGAACTTTCTCAGTCTATTCCGGTAGTGGTAAATAAATTAATTACGGAAGATTATGATTTGATTATTACCTTAAGTGGAACAGTTCCCCATGAAGCTGCCGGTTATGCCGGTGGATTAAAAGTATTTTTTCCCGGTATCTCCGGTCCTGGAGTAATTGATTTTTTTCACTGGGCAGCGGTTATCGTGGGGATTCCTAAAATAATTGGTTCTATTAATAATTCAGCCCGGGAAGTTATAAATAAAGGCTCTTCTTATGTTTTTAATAAAATAAAAGTACCAGCCCTCTCATTTAATATGGTTTTTGAGGAAACAGGACATCGGGTAATACCAAAAGGTCTATATGTAGGTGGGGGGTTCGATGGTTTTATCAAGGCTTATAAACAAGCGGCAAAAGCGAGCTCTCAACTCCATATAGTTTACATAGATAAACCTCTTGAGTGTGCTGTCCAGGTGATTGATAAAAGTTATGATGAGATTTGGACTGCCGGGAAAGGTTCTTATAAATTGCAGAGTCCTGGAGTTATGGCTTCAGGTGGGGAGATTATTATTTATGCACCTCATATTAATTGTTTTCATTCTCGACCGGAGATGGATCTTGCCTTAAGACAGATAGGATATCATTGTAAAGATTATGTGAAGAAATATTTAGAATCAAATCCCGAATTTAGTAAGAATATTGCTGCCCATGTTATAAATGTAAGAGGAGCGGGAAGTTTTGATGTTAATTCCGGGAAAGAAGAGTTTAATTTTAAAGTCACTTTAGCGACCGGAATTTCTAAAGATATTTGTGAATCAGTAGGATTAGGTTATCGTAATCCTGATTCAATCCGTAAGGAAGATTTTATCAGTCCAAGGAAACTATGGATTGAAAATGGGGGAAAATACCTTTTAAAAAGAAAGACAGAAGACTAAAACGCGAAATTACTGCTAAATTTTTTTCAATTTGATATAATAAAATAAACTCAGAAAAATTAATTTATATAAGAGGGCGTGCATTACTTAACTTAGGTCTTTAGGAATAACCGACCAAAATAAAAACAAGGGGGGTGGAAAAGAAGAAAGATTGAAGAAAGTCATTAATTTTAGTTGATAATTGAAGTTCGTAAAAATTTTAAAAATATCAAGGAGGTATTAAATGAAATTTTCAAAAATGATAGTTTGGGCATTATTGCTCACTTTTGTTTTAGTATTTAGCGGACAGGCTTTAGCAGCAGAGGTTTTACATGCTTACACTGCTCTTGATACCAATGAAGCCAAGATTTATATTGAGGCATTTGAAAAAGATACGGGAATTAAAGTGGACTGGGTCAGAATGTCAGCTGGTGAAGTTCTAACCAGATTAAGAGCCGAGGCAAATAATCCTCAAGTTAGTCTCTGGTTTGGCGGACCTTCTCCCGAATACATTGCTGCCAACAATTTTGGTCTTTTAGCTCCTTATGAATCTCCGGTAGGTAAAAGCTTCTTAACTCCTAGTCAAAAAGACCCGGATAATATGTGGACTGGTTTTTATTTCGGAGGAATAGGTTTTGCCAGCAATACCGAATTCTTTAAAGAAATAGGGATGGAATATCCTACTTCCTGGCAAGATTTATTAAAACCCGAACTAAAAGGAAAGATCTCTTTGGCTTATCCTTATACTTCAGGAACTGCTTATACTGTTTTAGCTACTTTGGTGCAATTGATGGGAGAGGACGAAGCCTTTGACTATTGGGAAAAACTGGATAAAAATATCCATCACTATAATAAGTCAGGTTCTGCTTGTGTTACACAGGTGGGCTTAGGTGAGGTAGCGGTAGGTATTGCTTTTTCACATGATGTTATAAAGAAAGGACCTTCCGCAGGTTATCCCGTTGCATTGACTTTACCTTCAGAGGGGACCGGTTATGAAATTGGGGCTATGGCCTTAATTAAAGGCGGCCCGGAACCCGAGCTGGCTAAAAAATTTATCGATTGGATATTATCAAAAAAAGCTCAAGAATTAATGAAAGCCTGGTTTAGAATACCTTTAAATCCCGAAGCAGAGATTGTTGAAGGTGCGATTCCGGCTTCAGAGATTAATTTGATTGAATTTGATGCAGTTTGGGCAGGAAATAATAAAGAAAGATTAATTGAAAGATGGAGAGATAGAATAGGCCAATAAAAATCAGAAATAACCCTGTGGGAGGGTTTTTGCTCTCCCGCAGGGAATAAAAATTGAGGTATCTTATAATAAAATATGAATAGTATTACTTTATACTTTAAAAAAACCAAGATCGACATCAAGAAACTATTAAAAGAACCGTTATTATTAAGTGTTATAACTCTGATTGGAATTTCGCTTTTTTTATTTGTAATACTCCCCTTATATAAGATATTTCAGATTAGTCTTGTTGAAGACGGCCATTTTACTTTAGCAACTTTCTGGAAATTGCTAAGCAAGAGTTATAATCGACGTCCATTATTTAATAGTCTTAAATTAGGAATGACTGTTTCTTTTTTAGGGACAGCGATCGGATTTATTTTTGCCTATGCCATTACCAGAGTAGAGATACCTTTTAAAAAATTTTTTAGGGTGGTAGCTACCTTTCCTATAGTATCCCCGCCTTTTGTAATTTCTCTAGCAGCAATTATGTTGTTCGGAAACAATGGATTAATCACTAAACATTTATTCAATGAATATTTTAATTTTGAAATTTATGGATTTAACGGTTTGGTAATAGTTGAGACTCTGGCATATTTCCCCACTGCCTTTTTAACCCTTTTTGGGGTGTTACAAGCAATAGATCCGGCTTTAGAAGACGCCGCCTTGGATTTAGGTGCTTCCAAGGGTAAGGTTTTCAGGACTATTACCCTCCCCCTGGCTACTCCGGGGATTGCCAGTGCTTTGCTTTTAGTATTTACTCAATCACTTGCTGATTTCGGAAATCCTATGATTATTTCCGGAAATTATTCAGTACTTTCGGTACAGGCTTATTTAAGAATAACCGGTATGTATGACTTAAAAGGAGGAGCAGCCCTGGCCCTTTTACTTTTAATCCCTTCTTTAATTGCTTTTTTCTTACAAAAATACTGGGTTAGTAAAAAATCTTATGTTACTGTTACCGGTAAACCATCTGCTGGACGGATAAAAACAGATGAACCAGCAATTAAGTATTCAGTATTAGGAATATGTTTCTTTTTAACCGGGGTGATATTGCTATTTTATGGAATGGTTGTAGGGGGTTCGTTTGTGAAGGTCTGGGGAGCGAATAATGCTTTGACTTTAGATAATTACCGGCATGTCTTTACAGTCGGTTGGGAGTTTATTAAAGATACTCTGCTTTTGTCTTCTATTGCCACTCCCATTTCCGGGATTTTAGGAATGATTATTGCTTTTCTGGTAGTAAGAAAAAAATTCCCCGGCAAGGGGTTAATGGAGGTAGTTTCCATGCTCAGTTTTGCTGTTCCCGGAACAGTTGTGGGTATCGGTTATATTTTAGCCTTTAACCAACGTCCTTTGCTTTTGACCGGGACTGCTTCCATAATAATTATTTTATTTATTTTTCGAAGGATTCCGGTAGGTATTAGGGCAGGGATTGCCGAGTTACAGCAGATTGACCCTTATATTGAAGAGGCTTCCACCGATTTAGGAGCAGATAGTTCAACTACTTTTAGAAAAATTACTCTTCCTATGATAACTCCGGCATTTTTCTCCGGATTAGCCTTTTCTTTTGTTAAATGTATGACCGCCATAAGTGCAATTATTTTTGTAGTATCCGGAAAATGGAATTTGATTACCGTAGCCATCCTGGGTTCTGTGGAAAATGCGGACCTTTCCCAGGCTGCGGCTTTTTCTATAACCATTATTATATTTATTTTATTAGCCCTTGGATTAATACAACTTCTAGTTGATAGAATAGCCCAGGGGAAAAGAATTACCTTACAGTAATTGGAGTTGAAAAAAATGAACCAAGTCTATTTAGAATTAAGAAACGTAACTAAAGAATTTACCAGCCCCTATGAGGAAGAAAAAATTATTGCAGTAAATAAGGTTGACCTCAAAATAAATAAAGGGGAAATGATTACCCTCCTAGGTCCCTCGGGCTGTGGCAAGACCACAACCTTGAGAATGATTGGGGGGTTTGAAGATGTAACCAAGGGCGAAATATATCTTGATGGAGTCAAAATAAATGATATCCCGGCCAATAAAAGGGAAACTATTATGGTATTTCAGAGTTATGCTCTTTTTCCTCATATGAATATTTATCAGAATATAAGTTATGGCCTCGAAATAAAAGGACTCCCCAAGCAGGAGATAAAAGAAAAAGTCCGGAAGATATTAGAGTTAATCGGTCTAAAGGGGATGGAAAATCGGCCGGTGGCTCAAATTTCTGGCGGCCAGCAGCAGAGAGTAGCTCTCGCCCGGGCAATAGTCAATGAACCCAAGGTGTTATTATTTGATGAACCTTTGTCTAATTTAGATGCTAAATTAAGGGTAAAGATGAGAACTGAAATCAGAAAATTGCAGAAAAAATTGAATATAACTTCTATTTACGTAACTCATGATCAGGAAGAAGCGATGAGCTTATCCGACAAGATTGTAGTAATGAATCTGGGAAGAATTGAACAGCTGGGAACACCGGAAGAGATTTATGCTCAACCCAGGAATAAATTTGTAGCCGATTTTATCGGAAAGCAAACCAATTTTTTGAATGGAAAAGTGATGGAAAGTAGTAATGGTAAAGTAGAAGTAGAAATCTGGAATAAAATGTTTACCTTTAAAGGATTTCCTGAATTTTCTAAAGGAGATGAGGTTATGTTGGTTGTCAGGCCGGAGATGATCGATTTATTACCTGAAGGTAAAGGCGTTTTTTCCGGAGAGGTAAAATTGGTAACTTATTTAGGTTTAGAGGTTATTTATGAGGTGGAATCAAATAAAAAAACCCTTACTGTGCAGATTTCTAACCCGCTTAGGCATGGTATATATAAAGAAGGAGAAAAGGTTTCTTTAGAATTTGATACAAAAAATATCTATTTAATTAAAACCTTACTACACCCAGGTCTAATCTGAGCAATCTTCCTATAATCGATGTAATCTATTCATAATCTGTGTAATCAACCATAAAGGAGGAGATTAAACAAATGAAAAATGCAATTATAGCCCAATCAGGCGGCCCCACCTCAGTAATAAATAATAGCGTTAAAGGGGCAATTGATGAATTAATTCTCTCTAAAAAAGTTGATAAGATATATGGTGCAAAAATGGGTATCCTGGGGGTTTTAGAAGAAGAGTTGATGGATATCTCTGCTCAAGAACCTCACCAGATAGCTTTATTAGCGGAAACTCCTTCAGCTGGCACCATCGGCAGCTGCCGATATAAAATAAAAAATGATGAGGATTTAGTCCGTATTATCGAAGTCTTCAAAAAACATAATGTGGGATATTTCTTTTATTGTGGTGGCGGAGATTCCATGGATACAGCCAACAAAGTGAGTGAATTAGCTCAAAAAGAAAATTTAGAACTGATTTGTACCGGCATACCTAAAACTATTGATAATGACGTGGGAGGACCTTTACAGAAAGATGGTACATTTGCGATTTGTGACCATGACCCGGGGTATGGAAGTGTGGCTCGGAATTTAGCTATTAATATTTTGGAAGCAAATGAAGAGAATAAGGCCAGTTATACCAGTGACCCGATCCTGGTTATCGGAGTAATGGGCAGAAAGATTGGTTTTATCCCGGCAGCAGCGCGTTTAGCTGATCCGGAAAGAAAGATGCCCTTACTCATTATACTTCCTGAAGCTTTATCTAAAGATGATTTTTCAGGTAATCTGGAATTTATTACTGAGAAAGTTAATAGAAAATTGAAGGATTATAGTAGATGTATAGTGGTTATCGGGGAGGGAATAAATGTTGGGGATTTAGGAATATTGCGGGATAATTTTGGTCATCCTCAATTTAGTGCATCCAAAAGAACAGTTGAACAATTACTGATTAATCATCTAAATGGGACAGACAGAAAGGATAATCAGGGAAGAGCTGAGAGTAGACTAATAGTTAAAGGGATAGCTCGCTCGGAAAGACCGGGTACCCGCCAGCGGCGCGAGATTGCCTATGTATCGGAAGTTGACAGAGAAGAAGCCTACCGGGTGGGAGCACATGCCGCCCAAACTGCTCTATCCGGAGAAAATGGTTTTATGTCAACCATAATAAGAAAGCCCGGTGGAATTTATAAAATTACCTATGACAAAGTGCCACTGGATGTCGTGGCAAATTCAGAAAGGAAGTTCCCCCAAGGGTGGATTAGTGTAGATAAAGTAGATGTAACTGATGAATTTATCGAATGGGCTTTGCCTCTTATCGGAAGTCCGCTCCCACGATTTGCCAAGTTTAAAGAGATTTATGTTCCCAAAAAATGCCGAGAATATATACCGGTGGAGTATAGAAGTAAGTAACAAGTAACAAGTAATAAGTAAACAGTAATAAGTAGCAAATGAAAGATCAAGAATGAGAAGCAAGGAGTGAGTAGCAATGAGCAAAGAAATAAAGAATCATATTACTTATTACTCATCACTCATTACTTGTATTAGAAAGGAGTTAGATCATGGCCTTACCCCGGCTTACTGATAAACAAATCAAGGAAGATCCGGAGCAACAGCTAAAAAATTTTAAAAGGACTAAAGATTTTTTAATAGCCATTGATACCGATGGCTGTGTTACCGATAATATGAACGGAAAGCAGATGTTAATCTTTCACCCCCAATTTATGGAATTTTATCAATTGTGGGCGATTGAGTCTTATTTTAGAGAAGTTGCTGAATACTATAACCTTTTTTCTGTGGATCGGGGTTGTAACAGATTTATTGCTATTCAGCTTACCCTTACCGCTCTTCAGAACAGAAAAGATGTTCAACAAGTTTTACAGGAAAGGCATGTAAAATTACCCAATATAAAACCTTTAAATGAGTATATTGCTTATACCAAAGAAAATAAATTTGGTTTAGGAAATCCGAGTTTGGAAGAATTTCTCAATCTAAATTCGAAAGATTTGGCTATATATAAACTTTTAGGTTGGAGTGAAGCAGTAAACCGAATGTTTCCCCATATTTCCGCCAAGATTCCTCCCTTTGATAAAGTTGAAGAATGTTTGGAATTAATGGCTCAACATACGGATATATTAATTGTCTCTAAGACTCCCTATGCAGATTTATCAAATTACTGGGAAGATCAAGGAATTGCCAAATATGTTCAGATTATTGCCGGCCAGGAAATGGGCTCAAAGGGACATCATATTGAGGTAGCTAAAAAAGCCGGTAAGTATGAAGATGATCAGGTATTAATGATTGGTGATGGAGGGGGAGATTTAAAGGCAGTAAAAGAAAATAACGGATTATTTTACCCTACTCCACCTAGCCATGAACAGGAAGCCTGGAATAATTTTCCTGAAGCATTTCAACAATTTATAAAGAGAAAATATAAAGGGGAATTTGAAGATAAGCTTTTAGAGGCATTTAAAAAATCGCTCCTTACTTCTCCTCCCTGGCAAGAAGATAATTATAACCACATAAGATCTTATAGGGAAAAACAGGAGATAAGAAAAGCTTTGTATTCTAAATTAAATCCTCAAGGCAAGCTTCTTATTTTGTAATTTAATAAACTTAATAGGGTCGTATCTTAATATTTTCATAAATGTTAAACAATAGGATACAATCCTATTTCTTTTTAATTTTTATATTTACTTAAAATAAGATTATCAACTTCTTTTATCGTTTGTTGGAAAGGGCCCTCTGCTTCCATCTTTAAACTTGTTACAGCAGCAGCCCAGATAGTTGCTTCTTGAGGAGATGTATTTAATCGCTTGGCTGCATAGGAGGCAATACAGGTATCGCCCCGGCCGCTTCTTCCTCTGATTTCTTTAGGAAAGAATTTTTCTTCGTAAAATTTACCATCAGCATAAACCAAAAGACCATTTCGGTGGGTGATTACCACTTCGCGGGGGCCTAAGTCGGCTATTTTTCGGACAGCTTCCCGAATATCAGATGTGCCGGTTAACATCTCTGCTTCTACCGCATCAGTCTTTAGTATGTCTAAGAGAGCAAGTACAGCTTGTTCTTCAGGCCATTCTTTAGGTACTAATTTACCATTATCATTTACCCGGATAAAACTTTGCACATCAGCGGCCAGAATAGTTTTCTTTTTCGCCAGTTCTTTTATGACTTCCAGACTAACTTCCTCACGCATAGATGCACCTACCACGAATGCCCGGGCTTGAATTTTTTCTACTTCAGTGGGAGTGAAGGGACCTGCTGAGCTGGTTACATATATGACCCGTTCATCCACATTAGAAGTAGGGTATTCCAGGCGCAGACAAGTAGACTGAGGGGTGATCTTTACGAATACATCAACATCTAAGTCTTTTAGTTTTTCTACTACATGAAAATCTTCTTTTGCCAGATGGGTAACCGCAGCCACTTTGAGTCCCATTCTTGTTGCCACATTGGCACCGTAATTAAAAGCCCCGCCATCAACAATTCTGGTGCCGGTGGAAGAAACAATCGTATCTTTAGTGTAATGTCCCAGGAAGGCAATATCATAAAACTTAATGTTATTTCCCATTTCATCATCTCCAACATAAAGCTAAATAATCTAATAATTTTATTTTCTTTGTCCAGTTATTATAACAAAGAGTAAAGCGGAAAAGCAATCTCCTAAATGTTATGTTAAATTTGACCTATACGTACAAGTATGATATAAAATAGATAGGTTTTTACTGGAGGATTTATTAAATATTTCAAAGGGGAAAATTGTTATGGAGAATAAAAAGGAAAAAGAGGAAAAATTTATCCAGATAGGAGAATTAGCAAAAAAAACGAGGGTTACTCCCCGAACGATTAAACATTATGAGGATAAAGGACTTCTGAAACCTTTTAAAAAAACTCAAGGCGGTTTCAGATTGTACCAAAATGATAAAGTGAAATTAGTTGAAAGAATTAGACAATTAAAAAAAGCCGGGTTTTCCTTAAGAGAAGTGAAAGAGATGGAAGAAATAAACGGGATTGTGGAAGAAAATATTTTTGAAAAAGTAGATGATAACGAATTAGATAAGATGATTAAATTTTTACAGTCTCAATTGATAAAAACAGAAGAGAGATTAAACGAGACGATTAAAGTGAAGAAAGGATTAGAAGAGGTAATAGGATTTTTGGAGAAGCGAAAAAAAATATAAAAGGATAAAAAGTAATAAAAAGCTGAAAAGAATGAGTTAAGTAAAAGGGAGGGATAAATAATGGAGTGTCCAGAATTTATTTCTATAGGTCATGTAACTTATGATATTTATCCTGGAGAGAGATTAATTGGTGGTTCAGCGGTTTATTCTTCTCTTGCCGCTTGTAAACTTGGTCTATCTACTGGAATAATTACCAGCAAAGGATTAGACTTTTCTTGTGATGGTTTGTTGAAGGGAATTAATATTGCCGGTTCTGTATCTCCTCATACTACTACATTTCACAATTCTTATTATCAAGGAAAAAGAAAACAGATTATTAATGAGGTAGCAAATAGGATAAAAAAAGAGCAAATCCCTCAGGGATGGCATAAGGCAAAAATTGTGCATGTTTGTCCGGTAGCTGATGAAGTTGATCAGGAAATATTCACCCTTTTTAAAGATAGTTTAATTTGTTTAACCCCGCAGGGTTTAATGAGAAGATGGGACGAGAAGGGTCAGGTTTATCCTAAGAAATGGATGCCTGTTTTAAAAGTTCACTCCCAGGTAGATGTATTGATATTTAGTGAAGAAGATATTGCAGCTTTTCCTGAAGTATTGGAAAATTATAAGTCCTTAATAAAAATAGTGATTCTAACCAGAGGAGCAGAAGGCTCGATTTTATATTGGAGAGGTAAAGAATTTATCTTTTCAGCTTTTAAAACTGAAGAAAAAGACCCGACGGGGGCAGGAGATGTTTTTGCAGCTGCCTTTTTAGTAAAATACTATCAGACAGATGATCCTATAGAATCATCGCGTTTTGCTAATTGTGTTGCTTCTTTTGCAGTAGAGGAAAAAGGGACAGCCGGGATACCTGATTTTGACAGACTTATTAAAAGGGCTTCTTTGATGGGGATTAATCTTTAAGTGGAAGAAAGAGAAAAAAAGTAAAATTGTACTACAAGTATTAGGAATTAAATTTAATAGGCAATATTATTTTAGCATCCTTATAAAAAAAGAGATGATTAGAAATGAAATGTTTGATAATTGCTGCAGGAGAAGGAAGTAGATTATCTAACAGGGGTAACTCTAAACCGCTCGTTTCCCTTTTAGAAATACCCCTTATCGAACGAGTAATATTAAATGCTAAGGGAGCAGGTATTACCGATTTCTACATAGTAACTGGTTATAATGGAGAAAAACTAAGAAACCGCCTTGACCAATTTGCCCGGAACAGAGACTTAAAAATAACTCATCTTATAAATAATCAATGGGAAAAAGAAAATGGACTTTCTGTTCTTAAGGCAAAAAGAGAGATAGATGAGAATTTTATTCTACTGATGAGTGACCATATCTTTGACGAATCTATATTGAGAGAGTTGCTTCAGGAGAAAGCTGCTGACGGAGAAATTATACTGGCAGTAGATCATAATCTTAAGAACAAAACTGTTGATATTGATGATGTTACCAAAGTTTTGGTTGATGATAAAGGAAGAATTATAAACATCGGAAAGAATATTAAAAAATATAATGCTTATGATACCGGAATATTTCTTTGTTCGCCGGCAATATTTGAGGCTTTAGAAGAAAGTTCAGACAATGGTGATACTTCTCTTTCAGCGGGAATAAAAATATTAGCCAAACAGAAAAAGTCAAGAGTCTTTGATATTAAAGGTAAATATTGGATTGATGTAGATGATGAAAATGCATTTAAGAAGGCAGAAAATATTCTTTTAGCTAATTTAAAAAAAGTGTCTGACGGACCTGTATCCAGATATCTAAACCGTCCAATTTCCATTAGAATTTCAAAATATCTTTTAAAAAAAAGTATTACCCCTAATCAGATTTCTTTATTTTCTTTTATCTTTTCTATGATGGGTGCTCTTTTTTTCTTTTTTGGGGGATATGCTAATTTACTAGTTGGCGGAATATTGGCGCAAATAGCCTCTATTATTGATGGCTGTGATGGAGAGATTGCCCGCTTAAAGTTTCAAACCTCAGAATTTGGAGGGTGGTATGATGCGGTCTTGGACCGTTATGCAGATGCCTTCCTTCTTTTTGGTTTAACTTATTATGTATATTTTTTAGGAGAAAATTTATTATATCTATTTATAGGATTTTTGGCTATCATCGGTGCTTTTATGAATAGCTATACTGCTGATAAATATGATGGTTTAATGAAAAAAAATCTTACTCGCGGAAAACACTACTTTAGAATAGGACGTGATGTTCGAATAGGTATTATATTTATAGGGACCTTAATAAATCAGCCAGCTTTAGTTTTGTTTATTATTGCTTTATTAATGAATACAGAGAATATAAGAAGAATTTTAATTTTTTATAAAAGTAAGTAAAATTTTTCATTGCTCTATATGCATAAAGTTAATGTAAAATATAATTTTTAGTTTAAGTAAGGCATAAAAATAATAAAGAGATTGGCAAAGAAAATGGAAGTAATGCTTAAAAATTTAAGTAAACACTTTGGAAAAGTAAAAGCAGTAAATAGTTTTGACCTCGAGATAAACGATGGTGAATTTGTAGCTTTACTTGGGCCTTCAGGATGCGGAAAAACCACCACCCTACTTATGATAGCTGGAATTTACAAGCCCACTACTGGAAATATTTATTTCGGGAACAATATTGTAAATGAAGTTCCACCCAAAGATAGAAAAATCGGTATGGTCTTTCAAAGTTATGCCCTTTATCCTCATATGACCGTATTAGATAATATAGTATTTCCTTTAAAGTTACGAAAGACCCCTAAAGACGAAAGAGAGAGAAGAGCCAAAGAAGTAGCTAAATTAGTTCAGATAGAAGAATTATTAGATAGAAAACCTGCTCAACTTTCCGGGGGACAACAACAAAGAGTGGCTCTTTGTCGAGCTTTAATTAAGAAGCCAGATATCTTACTTTTAGATGAACCCCTCTCCAATTTAGATGCCAAGCTTAGAACCTTGATGAGAGCGGAGCTTAAGAGATTACAGAAAAAATTGGGCATTACCACCATTTTCGTAACTCACGACCAGATAGAAGCTATGACTATGTCTGATAAAATAGCCTTGCTACAGTTAGGGGAACTTCAGCAATATAGTTCATCTGATGAGCTATATAATCGACCGGTGAATCTGTTTGTAGCCGGTTTTATAGGAAGCCCACCCATGAATCTTATTAATGTTTCTTTGGAACAGGCAGAAGAAAAATATTTTTTAAAGAATGAAGATATTACCATTGAAATTCCCTCAAAGATTGGTAAGCTTATTCATTCTCGTTCTCAAGATAAAGAAGTAATATTGGGTATCAGGCCGGAGGATGTAAAGATTGACCACAAAAAAGGAGAAGAGGCGGAAGTTTATGTGGTTGAACCTATGGGGATGCAAGTTTTAGTCACTGTTAAACTGGGAAATTTGCAAATTAAGGTGCTAACCCTTCCCCCATTTACAAAAGAGATGGGCGAAAAGGTCAAACTACACTTTAATACAAGTAAGATTCATCTTTTTGACAAAAATACAGAAAAATCATTATTATTAAATTAGAATATTACTGTCATTTACAAAATAGAGAAGACGGAGAATTCTGACAGGACAAATAAATTTATAAGGAGGTGGTAAAAAGGAAAAGCAATCAATCTATATTTTAAGGAAAAATTTTCAAATCTTAAAGGAGGAAGAAAAATGAAATCTTTAAAGAGTTTGATTAGCTTTATACTAGTTGTAATATTCGTAATAAGTGTTGCGGGTATTGCTCTCGCTCAGGGAGAAGTTAAAACTGTAACCATTAAAGCTTGGACGGTGGGGCCAGATGACCCCTCTATTACTCGAAAGACTAATTTAGAAGAGGCAGCTGCTCGTTTAAATAAATATCTGGAGGCAACGGGAGCAAACATAAGAGTAAAGATGGATGCTACTTTCTGTACTACTAAATGGGCTGACTTTAAACTGAGTAATTTATTGGCCCTGCAAAGTAAAGACCCAGAAAAAATTGCCGATATAATTGTAACCGGGCATGAAGATATTGGACCTTATGCCTTGGCTGACTATATAATACCTTTGGATAATTATATTGCAAAATATTCAGAAGTATATGAAGACTTTTTCCCGGCTCTCTGGAACTGCGCAAAATTTAAAGGACAAATATGGGGGATTCCTCAGGATACAGAATGTAGAATAACCTGGTTCCGAAAAGATAAATTACGGGCCTTAGGTTGGAGCGAAGAAGAGATTGTAAATCTTCCAATAAAGGTGGAAAAAGGAGAATTCACCCTTGATGATCTAGCCCAATTAGGTAAGAAAATGGTAGATGCTGGAGTAGTGGAAAAAGGAAAAGGTATCTGGCATCGTCCTACTCCGGGTACTGATTGGTTCCAGTTTATTTTCTCTTATGGTGGAGAAATCTCGGATTCGGAGACCGGTAAACTGGTAGTAGATAAAAGTGCTACCCTGAAAGTTTTACAGTATATTAAGAAATTAGTTGATTTAGGGGTAACCCCGGGGGCTATGTCTCAGATAGCTTGGAGAGATATTCATACTGCCTGGACAAAAGGAGAAGTTGGAATATTTCTTACCGGTGGTTCCTGGAATTGGGCCGAATGGCAAAGAGATCCCTACAAAGTTTCTGAAGAGGATGAGTGGAAGAATATCGGATGGTTTCCGATACCTGCTGCAGTTAAAGGAGGAAAACCAGTATCAGTATCTCATCCTATAGTACATCTAATTACTAAGGCTTCGCCACATAAAGACCTGGCTTTCTTAATAATTGCTTTAGCCTCTGACATTGACCTGAACACTAAACATGCTTTGGGAAGTGGACATCTGGCAATCAGAGAATCTCAGTTAGCCTTTAGACCATATGCAGAAGCAAGATATGTAAAAGAAATTACTAAAGTATTAAAATACACTAATTTTGCTCCGAATCATGCTAAAGCACCATTTTATTGGGAAACTTTATTCGAAGCAATTGCAGGTGTAGAAACTGGAGAGGTTAGCCCTGAAGATGCCTTAAATTTCTGGGTTGATAGGATGAAATCAGAATTAGGCGATCAAGTAATTGTGAAGTAGCAAAGATTAATAAATAACTATAGAGAGGCCTTCTTTAAATTCAAAGGCCTCTCTATGTATCTTTTTATAGTTAAAACAAGGAGAAAATTATTGGGTAGAAGTGCATATTTAAAGATTTTTTTATTCCTATTACCAGCTATATTATTTACTGTAATCTTCTTTATTACCCCCGCTGTTATGACTACTATTATGGGTTTTACTAATATGGACTATCGTTTTCAGTGGAACTTTGTTGGTCTTTATAATTACTTTAAGATGCTTATTGATCCCTTAGTACAAAAAATAGTATTAACTACCTTTGTTTATACTTTTGGAACATTATTAATTTTTAATGTTACTTTTGGTTTGATTTTAGCTATATTGACTACCAGTATAAGAGAAAAAAATGGTATATTTTTTAGGACTATCTGGCTTTTACCTCGATTTACGCCCCCTGTAGTTTATGGAGTTATTTGGCTTTGGATTTTATCTCCTATGAAAGAGGGTTTACTAAATTCGTTCTTAGGATATGATTATATGCCCTGGATTTCAAATTTCCCTTGGCAAGTAATTATTATAACTAATGGTATTATTGGAGCTTCAATGGGAATGGTAATTTTTGCCTCGGCCATAAAGTCTATTTCTAAAGATTACTTATGGGCTGCTAGAGTTGATGGGGCGACCTGGTTACAAGAGATAGGCTATATAGTTTTACCTATGATCCGTTGGCCTTTAGCTTTTATAACTGCTTATCAAACTCTATCTCTATTAACTTCCTATGAATATATATTACTAATTACGGAAGGTGGTCCGTATTTCAAATCAACCGTTTGGTCTTTATATTCTTATAAAGTAGCTTTTAGTTCTTATGCTGGAACTTACGAATTTGGTTATGGAGCAGCCCTGGCAACAATATTAGTTATTGTGGGCATTATTGCTTCTATATTTTATTGGCGAATATTTAGATTTAAAGAAATGATGGAAGAACCTAAAATTGAAATTGTTTGATGGTGGGGAATAAATTATGTTTAAAGAATCCAATAATAAAATTATAAATAGAAGAAGAAAAAAAATTAATTTTCGAGAAGTTGGGATTTTTATCTTTTTAACTATAATTTCGATTGGGATTGTGATGGGCTACCTCTGGCTTTTTGCTGGTTCATTTAGTGGAGAATTAGTATATGGAATTGTTCCTAAAAGTTTTTCCCTAAAAAATTGGCGTTTCCTATGGGAAAATCCTTTTCCTGAAAATCCTGACTGGCCAAGCATCTGGCCAATTTTATTTAATACCCTTTATCTTGGTTTGGGGGTAACCGTAATAGTAGTAACAGTTTCCACCTTGGGTGGTTATGTAATCTCTCGAATGAAATTTCCTGGCAGATCCTTTTTATTGGCTTCTACCCTTGTTCTCCACGCTTTTCCAGCAATTACCCTTTTAATAGCCTTATATTATATTTTAAAAACTCTCAATTTGTTGGATACAATAACCGGAGTTGTTTTGGCTAAAGCCGGTTTCTTTACTCCTTTTGGAATCTGGATAATGAAGGGGTTTTTTGATGGAATATCCTGGGATATGGAGATGTCTGCTTTAATTGATGGGGCTACTCGTTTTCAAGCTTGGCATAAAGTGATGTTACCAATAGTTAAACCAGGAATTGCAGCAATTTCTATCTTCTCTTTTTTGATGGGCTGGTCAGAATATATCTTTGTAATTACTTTCAATAGAAGTTACTCCAGTTGGACCTTGACTTCATATATAAGTGCTATTGTTTCAGATTATAGGTTTAGTGATTATGGTCTTTTGGCAGCAGTTTCTTTATTTTATATGGTGCCAGTTATACTCTTTTTCATATTTACTCAGAAATATTTAATGGAAATTACCTTAGGAGGTATAAAGGGGGGGAGGTAGAAAGTTTTAAAAAAGTTTTAAAATATATTTATGTAAAGACTGTGAAGGCCTTGTATATGAAATTGATTGTGCTATAATGTGAAATAATTAGTAAAAATATATTTGGTTTGTAGATGGAGATATGCATATAAAAGGGATTGGAATAAATATAGATTCCCCTACAATAGATGGAGATTTGGATTTATTTGAAGAGGCTTTAGGCGATTTTCAGGATATAGGCTTTGATTATGTAGAGATACCTGTCCATGGAGTTGATGCTATCTTCAAGGGGAGGCTAAATTGGCTGCAGACCAGGGTCATTACAGACATCCTGAAGAAATTTAAATTAAAATACACTGTTCATGGTCCTAATCTATTAAATCTAATGGATCCCAGCAATTTTCAGTTACAAAAGGATATCTTTAAGTCGGGAATTGAGTTTACTAATGCTATAGGCGCAGAAATTTTTGTATACCATAGTGGGAAAATTCCTTTACAGGAAGAAATTAAAACTAAGAACATTATACAAAATAAATTTTTAAAGTTACCTTCTCCAAGAAAAATTAATAGATTAAAGAAGATAGAAATAAAAACCTTACAAGAATTAGCTACTTTTGCTAAAGATTTAGGAGTAACCATTGCTATTGAAAATCTCTCTCCAGATGTAGAAGAAGAGTCTATCTGGGAATTATCAAAACGATTTAAAAATGATAAAATGCTTCCTCCCTCAGTTCTTACTCCAAAAACACCAAAGCCCACTTTATTACGAGAAATTAGTAAATATAATTATGGCACAAAGATTAAAGAATTAGTTGAACAAGTTAAGAAGATTGATCGCGAGAATGTAGGAATTACTTTCGATTTTGGCCATGCTTATCTGGCTTCTAAATATTATCACTTCAAATTTTTGGATTCTATAAAATTAGCCCTACCATATATAAAACATGTGCATATTCACGATTGTTTCGGTAAACCCAAACTGTCATATGAAGAACAGGACATTAATCTGATTCAGTTTGGTATTGGCGATTTACATATGCCTGTAGGTTGGGGGGCGATTCCTTATAATAAAATATTCCGTATTCTAAAGAATTATCAGGGAGTATTAAATTTGGAATTAAAACCCCGCTATAAGAAATTTTATAAATATAGCTTACAAAAACTCGAGGAACTTGTAGAAAGCACTAATAACAACCACAAGATAAAAAAAATCTCACCTTTTTCCAAGCACCATCATTAGAAAAACAGATCAATATCACAGTTAAAATTATTTCCTCTTAAATGAAACCAATATATTTAAAGCTTGTTCAGTAAATTAAATATTTTTTGATTAAACTTAGAAATCTACCTGGCACTCAAATTGAGTGCCAGGTGGTAATGTAATTTTTGCTTTGTCAGTGTCATTCCCGCTCCCATTGCAGTTTACACTCACGAAAGTGGGTGTGAGTGTAAACTGTAGCGGGAATCTATTATTGTAGGGGCGTATTGCAATACGCCCCTACTTGTGGATTTTGCATCAAGTGCGGAATGACAAAAATAATATTTTACTCTATTTACGAATGGAAAATTAGATACGAAAAAATAATTTGCATTTTTTTATTTTATGGTGTATTATTATTAAGCAATACACTTAAACGTTAAAGAAACCCTCAAATTTTAAATTTTAAACACTTGGTAATTGAAAGATTATATTTTTTTAGTAAATTACTTAAACGTTAAAGGAGAAACCCCCTCGATGAGTTCTAACATTAAAGACATTGCTAAAAAATTAGGAATTTCCGCCGCAGCAGTTTCTAAAGCCTTAAATAACAGAAAAGATATAAGTGAAAAGCTTAAAAGAAAGGTTCGTGAAACGGCAAAAGAGTTGGATTACACCCCTAATTCAATTGCAAAAAGATTAGTAACCAATAAAAGCAATACAATTGGTGTGTTTGTATTTAGCAGACAGGAACATACTTTTAGTAATGATTTAGGTTTACAGTTTTTAGGTGGTATCTTAGAAGAAGCTAATACAAACGATTATGACATCGTTCTTTTTTCCATTGATAGCGACCTTCTAAACGAAAAGTCATATATAGAATTATGTAAGGAACGAAGGGCTGAAGGAGCAATATTTACGGGCTTACGATTAGATGATCCCCATATCAAGAAAATTAAGAATTCTACTTTCCCTATTTCAATTATCGATACTTTTATAGAAGGTGAAAACGTTAATTTTGTCAGCACTGATAATAAATTAGGTGTTCGGTTAGCTTTAGATTATTTATGGAAACTTGGCCATCGTAAAATAGCTATGATTAATGGTCATTGCAATGCTCAGGTTTCCTGGGATAGATTAAATGCTTATCAAGGTTATTTAGAAGAGAGAGAAGTTTACGATGAGAGATTGGTTTTTACAGGGGATTTTACCGAAGATAGCGGCTATCAATGTGCAGAAAAGATAATGAAGTTAGAAAAACTGCCAACTGCGATTTTCATTGCCAGTGATTTGATGGCATTGGGAGCCATGAGAGCCTTTAAAAAAAATAGTTTTAATTTACCTACAGATATGTCTATTGTTGGGTTTGATAATATCCCTATGGGAGATTATTCCATGCCGAGGTTAACTACCGTTGGACAGGATGCTGTTGGTATGGGGAAATGGTCTGTGAGATTAATCTTAAATAAGTTAAAAAAACAAGAACCACAAAAAAAATATTTGTTAGAACCAAAGTTGATAATTAGAGATTCCTGTAGCGCCGTTAATATTAATAAATTAGATTGACAACTTAAAGAAATACTCGAGAGTAAATTTAAAAAATGAAAGGAGGGGATAGATGCTGTAAAAATTATTACAGATGTATACTCGTTCGGTAATTTTGAAAATAAATTTTATGGAGGAGAAAAATGAAAAAGAATTTAAGTATTTTATTAATCGTAACCATGCTGCTTGTTTTTTCTGCTGTAAGCATGGCGGAAACTGAGGTAAGAATCGTAGGTTGGGGTGGAACCGATCAGTCTATCGTAGAAGAATTAATTAATAAGTTTGTGGTTCCTGAATTAGCTGACAAAGGAATCACAGCAGTTTATGAACCAATTGTTGATGATTTTCAGAAGAATTTGATTAATTCCCTTTCTGCCGGCACAGCTGGAGATCTGTTTTATATGGATATCTTCTGGGCAGAATATATAATTAAAGCAGGCCAAGTGGAACCCCTGGATAATTATTTAGCTAAATCAGAGGTATTAAATAAAGACGATATAATTCCTTCACTATTGGATGCATTTACCTTTGAAGGTAAAGTATATGGTATTCCGAAAGATTTTAATTCCCTTGCCTTAGTCTACAATAAGGACCTTTTTGATGTTGCTTACATACAATATCCTAATGAAAATGATACCTGGGATGATTTAGAAAATAAATTAGCAAAAGTTGTGGAAGCCTTTGATGGTGAAGTAACTGGTTTAGCATTGGCACCTGAATTTGCCAGATTTGGAGCATTTGCCTATGCTGCTGGTTGGGAACCCTTTGTAGACGGTAAAACTAATCTTATGGACCCGGCTTTCAAAGAAGCATTTAACTGGTATACCGGATTAAAAGAAAAAGGCTTAGGAGTTATGCCAGCTGATATTGGACAGGGTTGGGGTGGAGGTACCCTTACTACTGAAAAAGTAGCTGCTGCTTTAGAGGGTGCCTGGATTCTCGGTTTCTTAAGAGATAATGCCCCTAACTTAAAATACGGGGCAACTTTATTACCTAAAAACCCCGGAACTGGTCAGTCAGGTAATTTTATTTATACTGTAGCCTGGGGTATAAATGCAAATTCTAAGAATAAAGATGCCGCCTTTAAAGTAATGGAAGCATTAACCAGTCCAGCGGCTCAGCAATGGGTTTTAGAGCGAGGATTAGCTATACCAAGTCGTAAGGCTTTAGCCGATAATCCTTATTTCAAAAAAGATACAGCGGAAGCACAAGCCAATAAAATAGTTTTTCTTGGTGCGTCTGCAGGAAATGTAAAACCATTTAAGTTTAAAGAATATGGCGGCAAATGGATGGACCCGATTAATGTAGCTTTATCTGAGGTAATGAGTGGACAGAAGACAGCTGATGAAGCACTAGAGATAGCCCAGGAACAATTAGACGAGTTAATGAAATAATAAGAACTTAATAAAAAGGGGGAGAGGATCGTCTCTTCCCCTTTTTATTTCATTTATTTGTTTTTTTAATTTTTATTAAAATTAAGATAATGTTAGAATAATAAGCGGAGGTTAAAAGAATGGGAAATAGATGGAGCTCTTTAAATGAGAAAACAGCTCCTTACGTTCTTTTATCTCCTTTTTTATTTGGATTTATAATATTTTTTAGCTATGCTTTTATCAGGTCATTATATTTTAGTTTTACCGATTATGATCTTTTTTCCGTAGCCAATTGGGTTGGTATTACAAATTATATAAATCTCTTTAAAGAACGTTTATTTACCACAGCTCTGAAAAATTCATTAACCTTTTCTATTATTGTTACTACTTTCCAGACCATATTTGCATTACTTCTGGCAGTGGTTATGAATCAAAAAATAAAAGGAATTAATTTTTTTAGAACTGCTTATTATATGCCCAGCGTTACTTCCAGCATCGTTATTACTCTAATTTTCATGTGGATGTTTCAAAGAAAAGGAGTTATTAATTATCTTTTAACTCTATTTCATCAGTATGGTTTAATAATAGGAATTTTTCTGGCACTCTTGGCAGGGATACAATTTTTATTAGTATTAAAAGAAAAATTAAGGGGAAGGACAGTTGAATATCTTGAACCCAGTTATATTATTATATCTATTATTTTAGCTTCCATTATTACCTATATACTTAAAGATTTTGGTATTATTAAACTTGCTGAAGTAAAAGCAGTCGACATCTTTTGGTTAAATACCAGGGAAAAAGTTCCTTCCTGGGCAGGCCTCTTTGCTTTTCCACGACCCCTTGGTGCTATTATGATTTTGAATATCTGGACTACTATTCCCACATTTATGATACTATATTTAGCCGGATTACAGGGTATCCCTAAAGCCTTATATGAAGCTGCCGAGGTAGATGGAGCTAAAGGTTGGCAAAAATTATGGTATATCACCGTTCCACAACTTAAACATATAACTTTTTTAGTAGTTACCTTGGGATTAATCGGCACCTTGCAGATGTTTGATCAAGTTAAAATTATAGGCAGTCAAGCGCCCCTGGAATCCACCATAACCCTGGCTTATTATGTTTATGATAGCGCATTTCCAGGTGCTTCTGCACCAAAAGTTGGTATGGCCAGTGCTGCAGCTGTTATATTAGCAGTCTTAACTCTGGCTATAGTTCTGATCCAGAAAAAATTTTCCGGAGAAGGAAAGGATTTAAGAGATTAATGAAAATCCAACAAAATAGCGCCAGTGATGTAAATCTGAAAATTAAACGTAGGCGTTGGACGAATGTGGGAGCAATCTATTTAATTTTATTACTATTCTCAGTACTTTTTATGGGGACTTTTCTCTTTGGAGCGCTTTCGAGCTTAAAAGATAATCCCAGTAGCTGGCCACCTACTCTAAAGACTGAACAATTATCACCAAAAAATTGGATAGGAGCTTATACGCTTGCCCGACAAGGCGGAGGAAGTGGTTTTTTTGGTGAATTGAAGTCCGGTTGTGAAGTCTCTTTTCAGATTACTTTTAAATATCCGACGGGAACTAGAATTGTACCACCCCGGGTGACTGTTCCAAAAAGATTTAAAGGGACAGGAAGAGCTGCTTTAGAATTAGATAGGGAATTCGTTGCTGATTTTGTAAAAACTAAACCAGTCGAAGAGATTAATCGTGTTTCAGATAATGATGGTATACTGATTAGTTATAAGATAACTATAATAAATTCCAGCCAAAAAGACTTTGATGAATTACCGTTAGATTTATTGGTTCCCTATAAAGTTGATTTTTTATCAGCTACTCTTTCTCCGAATAGGATAGAACGATTAGGAAGAATACAGAGCTGGAATAATTTAGTAAGTGGAGTCATCCCTTACATTTTTCATAATCATTTTAGAGTTTTTAATGAAAATTATAGCCGTACTACCGGGAAGAGCCTTTTTACCACCTGGATATTTAATTCCTTTTTCATTTGTATAATTAAAGTTATCACCACCCTGGCATTTGCTTCGATGGCTGGATATGCCTTAGCCAGACTTAATTTTTTTGGTAAAAATTATCTGTTTGTTTTAATACTTTTTTCCATGATGATCCCCGGACAGGTAACTTTTATTTCAAATTATCTGGTATTACGGGACGGTATTTTTGGATTAACCAAATTGCTTGGCGGGGGAAGCCTTCTGAATACTTTTACCGGTTTAATTATTTCAGGTTTAGTAGGTGCCAGTGCAGTTTTTATAATGAAACAATTTTTTGAAGGGTTACCTAAAGAGATGGAAGAATCAGCCCGTATTGATGGTGCCAGTACTTATCAAATTTTCTCAAAAATAATGCTGCCCCTGGCTAAACCTGCTTTGGGAGCTCTAACCATTTTAACTTTCCAGGGAGTTTGGAATGATTTTTTCTGGCCTTTAGTAATAATAACTTCACCAATGGATAAATTTACCTTAACCATTGGTCTGTTGAGTTTTAAAGAAACCTATGCATCCGGAGCTTTTGATTGGGGGCCAATTCTGGCTGGAGCAATTATTTCAGCCTTACCGATTATAATCCTCTTTATCGTTTTTCAACGTTATTTTGTAGAAGGAGCAAGTTTCAGCGGGATAAAGGGATAAATTTTTATACAAGATAGGGGTTGTTTATGATAATTAAATATGATATTGGAAAAAATGAATACCGAAATTGGATAGTAGGAGAAGCCGATTTTCAACCAGAGTATTTAGAAAAATATGAAACAATCTTTACTCTTGGCAATGGTTATATAGGAGTAAGGGCAGCAACAGAAGAAACTTACCAAGAAGAAGCAAGAGGATGTTATGTCGCCGGAGTATTCGATAAATTTCCTGGAGAAGTTACAGAATTAGCTAATATTCATGATTGGTTAAATATAGAATTAAAATTAGACGGCGAAAAATTCAATTTAAAGACCGGTAAAATTCTATCATATCGAAGACAACTTAATATTAAAGATGGACAACTGATAAGGAATATTGAATGGAAAAGTCCAAAAGGCAAGAAAATGCGATTAACCTTTGAAAGATTTGTATCTCTGGATAATATACATTTTGCTGCCCTAAAAGTAAAGATTATTCCCCTTAATTATTCCGGAGATATTGAAATTTGTTCAGGAATTAATGGGCAGGTTACCAATAGCGGGGTACAGCATTTTAAAGAAGGAAAATTACGATTTTCTCCTGAAGGGATTATCTCAATGACTTCCAGGACCCAGGAATCAAACATCGGTCTCGTTGTTGCTACCAAACACATTTTTTATTTGAATGGCGAGACATCAGAAGTAAAAGAAGAAGTAGGAAGTCAACGAAGAAAGATTTTTTTATCTTCCCGATATAAAATTAAACAGAATGAAGAGTTTAGTTTTACAAAAATGGTTATCGTATATACAACCCGTGATCCTGATTTTAAGGGGAAAGAAAAACTTTCAGACAAAGAAATAGAGAAGACAGCGATAGATAATTTAAAAAAACTTATAGAAATTGGTTATGATAAGCTTTTTGAAGCCCACAAAAAAAGATGGAATCAACTTTGGGAACAGATTGATATTGTTCTTGATGGACCAGATTTTGACCAATTAGCCATTCGTTTCTCTCAATTTCACATCTATCAGATGACCCCTGTTCATGATGAGAGATTAAGTATTGCGGCAAAAGGACTTTCCGGCGAAGGCTACAAAGGTCATGTATTCTGGGATATGGAAATCTTTATCCTTCCTTTCCTTATTTATACTTTTCCGGAGATTGCCAGAAGATTACTTTTTTATCGTTATCACTTTTTGGATGGAGCAAGGGAAAAAGCTAAAGAAAATGGTTTTAAGGGTGCTATGTATCCCTGGGAATGTGCGGATACAGGAAGAGAGGTTACTCCTAAATGGGGTGGGGTAGATTTTAAAACAGGTAAACCTCAAAGGATATGGACTGGTGAGTTAGAGCAACATATAACTTGTGATATAGTATACAGTATTTGGCATTATTTCCAGGCAACCTGTGATCATGATTTTATGTACAACTATGGGTTAGAAATTATGTTGGAAACCTCTCGTTTCTGGGCAAGCAGATTGGAGTATAATCCGGAAAAAGACCAATATGAAATAAATGATGTTACCGGACCGGATGAATATAGTGAACATATAAATAATAATACCTTCACAAACTACATGGTAAAGTGGCAGCTTAATAAAACTATACAATTTTCTGAATGGGTTAAAGCGAATCAACTGGAAGTATGGAAGAAAGTTACTTTTAAAATCAAACTTAATTCGAATGAATTGAGTGACTGGAAAGAAAAGGCAGATAAGATATATATTGGTATGGATAACGCTTCAGGTTTTATCCATCAGTATGAAGGTTTTACAGATAAGAGGGAAGTCGATCTTTTAAAATATAAAGGAAAAGTAGGAGCAATTACCCAGGATTATAACTGGGAAGAAATCACCCAGATGCAAGTATTAAAACAATCAGATATTATTATGCTTCTGTATCTTTTAGGTGATGATTTTTCTCAAGAAACTAAACGTCTTAACTGGGATTATTATGAGCCAAGGACTCTTCATGACTCCTCATTAAGCCAAAGCATACATGCTATTTTAGCTTTAGATATAGATGATATTAAAAAAGGATATGAATATTTTGAAAGATCAATACGGATTGATTTAGGAGAAAATTTAAAAAGTTCCTGGGATGGACTTCATGCGGCCTCACTTGGCGGGAACTGGCAGGCAGTAGTAAATGGTTTTGCGGGAGTTCGAATTACAAATAAAGGAAGATTGAGAATTAATCCTCATCTACCAGAAAAATGGAAAAGATTGAGATTTAAGATTAAGTGGCAGAATGAAGAGTATTGTGTTGATATTACTAGAAATACAATTACCTTAAAGCCGCTATCTTCTATAATACAGCCATTGCTTGTGGAAATTTATGGCAAAGATTATTTTCTTCGTCATAATGAGATATTGAAAGTGACTTACTAGGAAAGGAATATTTGAAAATGAGTAAGAAAATAAAAGCGGTTATCTTTGACCTCGACGGAGTAATTACGGATACTTCTGAATATCATTATCAGGCATGGAAAAGATTGGCTGATGAAGAAGGAATTCCTTTTAACAGAGATGATAATGATAAATTAAGGGGTGTTTCCCGAAATAAGTGCCTAAAAATATTATTAAAAGGGAAACAAGTTTCGGCTGAAAAATTTCAGGAAATGATGGATAGAAAAAACGAATATTATGTGGAACTATTAAGAAAGATGACTTCTGAAAATATTCTTTCCGGGGCAAAGGAAATAGTTTTGGAACTAAAAAAAAGAGGGATAAAAACAGCCATTGCTTCGGTTAGCAAGAATACGAGAACAGTATTACAAAGAACAGGAATAGAGAATCTATTTGATGTCATTGCAGATGGACATAGTGTAAAGAATACTAAACCCGCTCCGGATATATTCTTATTTGCGGCGAAAGAATTAGGAGTAAAGCCAGAAGATTGTGCAGTAGTAGAAGATGCGGAAGCAGGGATTGATGCTGCTTTGGCAGGTAATATGCTGCCTATCGGTATTGGTCCGAAGGAAAGGGTAGGAAAAGCCCGCTTTCGTTTTGAAAAAATAGGTGATATTACACTAACTAAATTATTAGAAATTATAAATTTTTAAACAAATAAGTTAAACTTACCAATATTTTTATCCCCTTTTTTCTTCATTTTTTAGCTCAATTTTCCGCCAGAAAGACCTACATGTCCAGATTGAAATTTCAAATAATAACTAATTTAATTGTATAGGAATTTCCTTTTTCTGCAAGTCCTAATTTGTATTTCATATCTCGTGAAGAGAATAGAAGTGAGTAGCCAGAATCCAGGAGTCAGAATAAAAAAAAGGAAAACACATCCGTAACAAGCAATACGCAATACAAGAGAAAAAGTTTTGAGTTTTGAATTATGGTTTTGCGTTTTTGGCTTTAAGTTTTTTGCTGTATAATGATAACTGAAAACTGGAAAATTGTATTTAAGACTAACGACTATTCACTATTCACTAACGACTAATTTAATTTATTTGAATTATATGTATTAGCAAATAAAATTCTTTCTAAAAAATATTTTTCAAAAGAGATTTTTAGGAGTATAATTGTTTTATGTGAAAAAAGGGGTAAGAGGTGAAAATGAAAAATTACGATACTTTTATAATGGGTCATGTCTCTATCGATGAAAATATTTATCAGCGAGAAGCTGTAAAGGAAATTGGAGGAGCGGTGATCTATTCATCCTGTGCTTCCCATGCCATTGGTCATAAAACCGGTATTTTAACTAAATTATCCTTCCAGGATAAAAATTGCTTAGAAGCATTTAACATTCCCGAAAAAAATATTTTCGCTTTAAATTCTAAAAGTACAACTTCCATAAGAAACATTTATCATAGCGCAGATAGAGAGAGAAGGACCTGCACTGCTCTATCGGTTGCTGAACCCTTCACCATTGACGATATCCCCAATAATATTGATTCCCAAATATATCATTTTGCCGGCCTTATCTATGGGGAGTTTGATAGTAAAATGATAAAGTTTCTGCATAACAAAGGGAAAATTGCCCTGGATGTTCAAGGATTTTTAAGGAATGTAGGAGAAAATAGGGAAATGGTCTTTAAAGATTGGGAGGGAAAGAAGGAATATCTCCCTTATATTGATTATCTAAAAACTGATGCAGCTGAAGCTGAAATTATGACCGGAACAAAAGATAAAAAGAAAGCAGGGGAAATGCTCTTCAAGTGGGGAGCAAAGGAGATTATGATTACTCACAATAAAGAAGTATTAATCTATAATGGCAAAAAACATTATGCCTTTCCTTTAAAGCCGAGAAATCTTTCGGGTAGAAGCGGTCGGGGCGATACCTGTTTTAGCGCCTATATTACCGAAAGACTAAATAAAAATATTGAAGATGCCTTACTTTTTGCCAGTGCATTAGTTTCATTAAAGATGGAAAAGCCCGGTCCTTTTAAAGGAACCAGAGATGACGTTGAGGATTATATAAAAAAGTTTTATTAAGTATAGTAATTTAATAAGAAAAGAAAGGGTAAAAAATGAAACATACTGAATTTAAATTCAAAACTTTTGATGGATTACAGCTCTTCGGTCAAAGCTGGCAACCGGAAGACCGAACTCGGGCTGTGGTTTGTTTGATTCATGGAATAGGAGAACACGGTGGACGCTATGTCCATGTAGCTGATAGATTAACTAAAGCAGGATATGCAATGTTTACTTTTGATTTACGCGGGCATGGTAAATCTGAAGGACTGCGTGGTCACATCCCTTCCTACGAGGCTATAATGCAGGATATTTCTTTCTTGTTGGAAATTGCAAATAAAAAATTTCCTCAATTAGCCGCTTTTCTTTGTGGGCATAGCTTGGGAGGTAATTTAGTTCTTAATTATGTTCTTCGTCGCCAGCCACACCTTAAGGGAGTAATTGCTACCGCTCCCTGGCTCCGTTTAGCTTTTGAGCCCCCTGCTTTTAAAATTGCTTTAGGAAAAATGACCAATTGCATCTGGCCTTCATTTTCCCAGAAAAGTGGTTTAGATACCAAGGCCCTATCTCATGACTTAGAAGCGGTCCACACTTATGAAAATGACCCCATGGTTCATGACCGTATTTCAGCTCGGATGTTTATCAGTGTCTATCAAGCAGGACAATGGGCATTAGAACATGCTTCAGAATTCTCCCTTCCGCTTCTACTTATGCAGGGGGGAGCTGATAAAATAATTTCTATTGAAGCAAGTAAAGAATTTGCTAACAATATACCCGAAAAGTGTACCTTTAAAATTTGGGATGGTCTTTATCATGAAATTCACAATGAGCCGGAAAAAGAAGAAGTCTTCAAATTTTTAATAGACTGGCTTGATAAGGAAGTATCGAAATGATGTAAAATCAGAAGAGTATAGAGCTCGATGGTTTTAGAAATAACTACCAATTATCATAGATGAAAATGGAGATGTATAAGTGAATTCAATATTAGCAGTAGGATTATTATTAGTAATCGGATTCTTTGGCGGTATTATAGCCAGAAAGTTCAAACTTCCCACTATTAGTGGATATATTATTATAGGAATGGGTTTAAGTGTATTTAATGTTATTCCTAAAGAATTAACCAACGGAGACTTAAGTGTAATTGTAGAAATTAGTTTAGGGATTATCGGTTATTTAGTGGGGGGCTCTCTTAATTTAGGAATATTAAAAAGATTTGGGAAGCAGATTGTAGTAATTACCTGTTCTCAATTAATGGGGGCATGGATATTAGTCACCACATTATTAGCTTTTCTAGCCCCTTTTATTATTAAATTTGCCATCCCCAATCCCAATTTTTATCAAACTTACCTCCCCCCGGCTATAGTGATTGGTGCCATCTCCTGCGCTACTGCCCCGGCAGCTACCATTGCCATAATTCGGGAGTATAAAGCAAGTGGTCCTTTAACCAGTACTCTACTGGCGGTTATTGCCATAGATGATGCTCTTTGCATAATTGCTTATGCCCTGGGGTTGAGTATTGCGGAAGTATTAACCATTGGCAGTTTTAGTAATGTCTCCTGGCTTAGAGTAGTAATGGTCCCGGCATTAGATATAGGGGGAGCTATATTATTAGGGACAGTCTTGGGATTTGGAATGACCTATTTAATCCGTTTTGCTGATACAAAAAAGAGATTATCAGTTATTGTTTTAGGAATAATCTTATTATGCGTAGGCACGGCAAAAATATTAAATATTTCCAGTATTTTAGCAAATATGGTTATGGGTTTTGTAGTAACTAATAGGATAAGGCCTAATGAAAATGCCTTTGAGGTAATTGATGATATTGATGATGTAATCTTTGCTATGTTCTTCACTTTAGCGGGGGCAAATTTCGATTTAGGGGTTATAAAGACCGCAGGAATATTAAGTTTATTAATTGTTGCCGGTAGGTGTAGCGGCAAATATATTGGAGCAAGAATAGGAGCTACTGTCTCTCACGCCCCTACAGTGATTAAGAAATATTTAGGATTTGGTTTGTTCCCCAAAGCAGGAGTAACTGTAGGATTAGCTCTTTTAGCCAAACAACATCTTGCTTTCTCGGGTACAGGTATAGGAAATATAATGATAAGTGCCATATTGGCCTCAGTCATTATCAATGAATTGATTGCTCCGCCGTTAACCAAGTATGCCCTTATTAAATCAGGAGAAGCCACTGAAGTAAAATAAAAAGAAGGCGAATAAAATGAATTTTATACTAATTCCACTTATTACCGGTTTTTTAGGAATACCCATTATCATTTGGCTTTTTTGGTGGATCACTAAGGAGAGCACTGGAACGCCTCGTATGAAAGAATTAGCAAGTTTTATTCAAGAAGGAGCATATACCTTTTTAAAGAGGGAATTTAAAACAATTTCTTACGCAATTATACCTCTTGCCATTCTCTTATATTTTCTTTTAGGTTGGCAAATTGCTTTTGGATTTGTTATAGGAGTTCTTTTTTCTATGTTGGCAATCTTGGTGGGAATGAGTAGTACTGTGAGAGCAAATGTAAGAGTGGCAAATACAGCGCGTACTTCTGCTGGAAAATCCCTGGTTTTAGCCTTTAGAGGAGGTGCGATCATGGGATTTTCCATTGTAACTCTAATCCTCATAGGCATATCTACGCTATGTCTTGTATTTAGAGTAAGTCCAACAAACCCAGAGGGTGTTCGTCTTTTAGTCGGATTTGGATTTGGGGCGAGCCTATCTGCCTTATTTTCTCAGATTGGAGGAGGAATTTTTACTAAGGCTGCGGACATAGGTGCTGACTTAATTGGAAAAATTGCCTTACATATGCCGGAAGATGATCCAAGAAATCCCGCTGTTATAGCTGATTTAGTGGGAGATAATGTTGGCGATTGTGCAGGAAGAGGGTCTGACCTTTTCGAATCCAGTGCTGATAATCTTGTATGTACAATGATTCTTGGGTTAGCTTTTGTAGATATCTATGGATGGAATGCTGTACTATTTCCTCTCTTAATTAGGTCTGCTGGGAAGATAGCAACTATTGTTGGGGTGTTCTCTGTCAAGAAATTGGGTAAAAGAAGTCCTTTGACTTCACTAAATATTGGATTATTCTCAGCAGGAATATTAAACCTTGTATTATTTTATGTACTATCTATGTGGTTTATGAAAGATATACGCCTTTTTTATTGCCTATCATCTGGCTTATTATCCGTTATTATTGTGTCACTAATTGTGCAATATTACACGGGTATAAGAGGAAGCCCAGTGAAAAGAATAGCTGAAGCATCACAAACAGGGGAGTCTATCAACGTTCTCACTGGATTTTCGTACGGATTAGAAAGCGCAGTGCTTCCGATAGTTCTAATAGCTGCAATTATCCTTTTTAGTTACCGAATATTAGGTGGGGGTCTACTCGGCATCTTTGGTATAGCTATGGCTACCCTGGGTATGACTGAGATGAAAGGTATGATTCAGTCTATAGATACCTTTGGTCCTATCGTCGATAATGCAGCTGGAATAGCACAAATGGCGGGCATATCGAAAGATGCAAGAGAATCCCTGGATATTCTTGATGCAGCTGGCAATGTAACCAAAGCAATCACCAAAGGTTATGGATTAACAAAATGCGTCCTATCCAGTGTGGTTATACTATTCGCTTACATTTTTTCGCTTGCTGAGTATCAAGGCATTACTTTAACAAGCATTTCTGATATTGCTATAAACCTTAATATAGCTAAACCTGTCATAATCTCAGCTCTTTTAATAGGTGCTACTATACCTTTTTTATTTTCAGCTTTAATTATAAGGGCTACGAGTAAAGCCGCCTCTAAGATGGTTGAAGAGGTGAGAAGGCAATTTAGAGAAATTCCCGGACTATTTGAAGGAAAAGCAAATCCAGATTATTCAGCATGTGTGGATGTAAGTACTAAGTACTCACTGAAACAGATGCTTCTTCCGACCTTAGTAGGATTAATAGCCCCTATAATTATAGGATTTACGCTTGGAGTTTGGCCACTCGCAGCTTTTCTAATTGGAGTAAAGATTGTAGGAGCACTCCTTGCCGTATTTATGTTTAATTCGGGAGGGGCGTGGGATAATGCAAAGAAATTAATTGAGGAAGGACAATACGGAGGTAAGGGGTCGCCTGCACACTCTGCAGCAGTTTTGGGCGATACAGTGGGTGACGCTCTAAAGGATGTTGCTGGGCCATCACTTCATATTCTTATTAAACTGGTGAATATCCTCTCAATTACTCTTCTCCCTCTATTCTTGACGCATACTTTATTATAAAAAATGAAAATAGGGGATAAACTTCATCGGGAATCTATCATTGTAGAGGCATATTGCATACGCCTTGATAGCGGATAGCGTTTAGCAGCGTTTAGCGTATAGTCATGAAAGAGGAAATCAGAATTTAAAAGCCAATATGTAGGGGCAGATCTTGTGTCTGCCCGAGATAAGTAACCGTAGGACAGGCGTCTCCTGTTTTCACGAGGGCAGGCCCGCCTGTCGTGGTAGGGGTCGGATTTATCCGACCCGGTTCCTTAAGGGTTCGATGAATCGAACCCTTACAGCGGATGAAATAATATTTTTTCTTTAAAAGCTACCGTTTTATGTGGTGGTAATTTTCTTATCTTACCTATAGATTTATTTTTCCCCTTACTTATCTTAAATATAAACAGCCGTTTTGAAAATTATTTTTCAAATACAATAATTATTTTACTCAATTTATAAAAAATGTTTAAAATATTTTTCAGAAAAAGGAGGATTTTTTGAAATTCTGTGGTATTATATGGATAGAAAAGTTTCAATATAAAGACCAAAGGTATATATAGTGAAACAAATGAGCGAACCCAATAACAATGAAAATAAATTTAAATATCCTATTCATTCAATAGAAAACACCTTTTCCCTTCTGGAAGTTTTAGCGGACAACGGATTAGAATTAGGGATTGCCGAGCTTTGTAGAAAAACAACTCTTCCTAAAGGAACGGTACATCGCCTGTTAGGCACTCTAAAAAACCTCGGTTACATAGAACAAAATCCCCAGAATCGCAAATACTATCTCACAGTTAAAATCTTCAAATTAGGAACCGCGGTTACTGATAGAGTTGGCTTGGTTCAGATTATTCCCCATATGAAAAAACTTTCGCAAAAATTTAATGAAACAGTCAACTTGACAATTCTGGATAGAGACGAGATTATCTATCTTTATAATATTGGCTGCGATAATGCCCTTAAATTAGATTTAAGGATTGGCTCTCATCAACCTGCTTATTGTGCAGCCGGAGGAAAAGTTTTATTAGCTTATTTAAACGAGCAGGAGTTAGATGGTTATCTGCAAAGAGTAAAATTAAAATCCTATACCCCATATACTATTACCAGTAAAGAATATTTAAAGAAAGACCTAAAATTAATTAGAGATAAGGGTTATAGTTTTATTAGTGAAGAGTATATGCAGGGAGTATCTTGTGTAGCTGTTCCCTTAAAAGACCAGCAAGGAAAAGTTTGTGCTGGTTTAAGTTTTAGTGTCCCCACAGTTAGAATGGATAAAGAAAAGATACCTCAATTAATAGATTCATTAATTTCTACAGCAAAAAATATTACCATACCGGGATTTTTTTAATATATAGTAAGAATAGCGTGGAGCGTGGAGCGTTTAGCGTATAGTACTATAAAAAAATATTTGCCTTTTATAATTTAAACTTTATTTAACTTTTCCTATAATCTCTCTTTCAAGAAGTGAGGAAATAAAAATTCTGTATGTATTTTTTAGATTTTTTAGTCGGATTTATCCGACCCGAGTTATTTAATAGACAGGCGAGACGCCTGTCCTACGATTACTTATCACTATATTTCTATACGCTAAACGCTATACGCTCGACGCTAGGTTATTTGCTAACGACTAAATTGATTGGTAGACCGGGTGACTGGTAGACTGGAAGACTGACGAATTTTAAAAATTAGGAGGGAAAAATTGAAAGTAAAAGAAATTTTAACT
>JAYEJO010000094.1:0-3183 GCA_034660595.1 Candidatus Caldatribacteriota bacterium | reverse complement strand
TAAATTTAAGGCCTTATCCCATTGCTCTTTTAGTTCGGGGTATTTTTGAGACCATTGGGTGAATTTATTTTCCCACTCCTCTCTTTTTTCGGTAAGTTGTTTTTTTCTGTTTTCAAAAAATTCTTTAACCCCAGATGAAACGTAAAATTTATCCTCCAAAGGTAATCCTAAATTTTTCTTTAAACCTTTTACTTCTTCTTCTCCTAAAGGTGCGCCATGACAGGAGCTGGAATTCTGTTTGGTAGGAGCGCCATACCCAATATGGGTTTTTGCTATAATCAAAATGGGTTTGTCTTCGGTTTCTTTGGCTTTAATAACAGCTGCTCTGAGCTCTTCAATGCTATGACCGTTAATATGGTCAATTACTCTCCAGTTATAAGACTTGAATCTATCGGCTACCGATTCGGTAAAAGTTGCCCGGGTCTCCCCAGCAAGACAGATGCCATTATCATCATAAATAGCGATTAATTTCCCCAGACCCAGGTGGCCGGCCAGTGATGCAGCTTCAGAAGTAATGCCCTCCATCATACAGCCATCCCCTAAAAGGGTATAAGTATGGTGGTCTACAATTTTATAATCCTCGGTATTAAACTTGGCCGCTAACATCTTTTCTGCCAGAGCCATTCCCACTGCATTGGCAAAACCTTGTCCCAATGGTCCGGTAGTAACTTCTACCCCGGGAGTCTCTCCGTATTCAGGGTGACCGGGAGTTTTGGAATTAAACTGTCTAAATTTTTTTAAATCCTCCAAAGAAAGATTGTATCCCGAAAGATGTAACAGGGAATACAACCAGGCTGAACCATGTCCGGCAGAGAGCACAAAACGATCTCGATCCGGCCAATCCGGAACAGCAGAATCGTATTTTAATACATCTCCAAAGAGTACTGCTCCAATTTCTGCACAACCCAAGGGCAATCCCGGGTGACCGGAATTAGCCGTCTCTATCATATCTACAGCCAACCCTCTTACCGTATTAGCGATTTTATTAAACAATTTAGAAATTCCTCCTTCTTTTCTATTACTGATATTTAACATTTTACACTTATTTTTTTTCTTCTACAAACTTTTTTTGTTCTTTATGTTTTAATACAAATATTAATAATATATAAAAAGGAAGTTTCTAAATAATATCATACAGATATTTGGGTAGAAAATAATAAGAACAGTTACAAGCGGACTAAATGATTGAGGGGACCATGTCCATGACCTATTTCTAAAGAATTTTTAATAGCTAGGGTAATATATCTTTTAGCGGTATTTACTGCTTCTTCTACTTCTTTCCCTTGGGCCAATCCTGCGGCAATAGCAGAAGAAAGGGTACAACCTGTGCCATGAGTATTTTTAGTATCAATCCTTTCTGCTTTAAATTCTTTAAAACTCTCACCATTATAGAGAAAGTCTATCGCCTTTGCAGATAATAAATGTCCTCCTTTTATCAAAACATTTTTTGCCCCCAATTTATGTATCTTTCGGGCTGCTTCTTTCATATCTTCGATATTTTGAATCCTTAATCCTGACAAGACTTCTGCCTCACCAAGATTAGGAGTAACCACCATTGCCAGATGAATTAAATTCTCTTTTAATTCTTTTACCGCATCTACTCTTAACAGACGATCTCCTCCTTTGGCAACCATCACCGGGTCAATTACCAGATTTTTTACCTGGTATTTTTTTATCTTCTTGCTTACCGTTTTAATAATCTGGGCGTTAGATAACATCCCTATCTTTACGGCATCAGCACCTATGTCTTGCATTACCGAATCTATCTGCAAACCTACAAAATCAGGAGGAAGATCATGGATGCCCTGTACTCCTAAAGTATTCTGAGCAGTAACAGAAGTTAAAACACTCATTCCATAAACTCCCAGGGCTGAAAAGGTTTTTAAATCTGCCTGGATACCTGCTCCTCCACCCGAATCCGACCCAGCAATAGTTAAAACTATCTTCATGGTAATTACCTCCTAAAATGATTGTAGCCTTTAGGTTGAAGGTCACTTACTTTTCCCTGTAAATCTTCTAATTTAATACCTTCTTGCCCTTCTCTAATCTCACCGATTACCGATACTTTAGCATTTAATTCTTTTTTTAATGATTCAATAATATTGTCTGCTTTCTGAGGAGAAACAGTAAATAATAATTCATAATCCTCTCCTCCATAAAGAGCCAAATCAAGCGGACTCCTTTTTATTAATCCCCCCACTTCTTTTGCTGCAGAAAGAATGGGAATCTTAGAAGCATATACCTTTGCCCCCACTGCACTTGTTTCACATATTCGGGTTAAATCACTTGCCAGGCCGTCACTAATATCAATCATAGAGTTAGCCAATCTTTCTCTGGCTATAATTCTTCCCTCTTTTATCCGGGGGACAGGAGATAGGTGAACCGACTTTACCTCTTCGGCAATATTTAAAGGAACTGAAGAATATTTTTTTTCTTCCAATAATAAAATTAATCCAGCAGCAGAACCCCCCAATTCTCCAGTAACCATTATCAAATCACCTGGTTTTGCAGTACTTCTTTTAACTATTAAATCAGGTTCCACTTCTCCGATTAAAGTTATATTAATCACTAATCCTAAAGATGAACGAACCGTATCTCCACCAATTATATTAGCTTCAAACAATTTGGCTTCCTCTTTCATTCCATTAGCTAATTGATCGATAAATTCAACAGAAGTAGAAGAAGCAATCCCTAAAGAAAGTAGGACCTGGCAGGGAATTCCTCCCATTGCGGCAATATCGCTTATATTAACTGCTACAGCCTTTCTGCCTAATTGTCGGGGAGAGCAAGTGGAAAGAGTAAAATGAATATTTTCCACCAACATATCACAGGTAGCCAGAACTATTTTATTAGGAGAAGTATAATAAGCAGCACAATCATCGCCTATGCCCAATAAGATATTTTTAGGGTTAATGACAGTATCTTTACTTATTCGATTAATTAATCCAAATTCACCAATCTCTGAAATTTTCATGGAATTACCGTCCTTTTTCTAGTATATAGTTATTAGTAGGGGCAGACCTTGTGTCCGCCCATAAACTAAAAACTTAAAGCGAAAAGTGAAAAACCATAATTCAAAATTTAAAACTTTTTTCTTAGTTTTTAGCTTTGAGCTATAGTTTTACGTTTTGCGTTTTATACTTTACGCTTCTTAATATATTCTATTTTATTTTTTAATTTTCG
>JAYEJO010000093.1:0-38384 GCA_034660595.1 Candidatus Caldatribacteriota bacterium | reverse complement strand
TTTAGTTAAAGTTGAGGAAATCAGATTTGTAGTTATGTTAATCTGTGTAATCAATAATTTATTTTTAGGAGGAAGTAATGAAAGAAAGAGTAGAGACAGCTTTAGAGAAGATAAGACCATCTCTTCAAGCAGATGGTGGAGATGTTGAATTGGTAGAAGTGACTCCAGATGGAGTAGTAAAAGTAAAATTAACCGGTGCCTGTGCGGGTTGTCCCATGAGAGAGATGACTCTACAAATGGGTATTGGCAGAGCATTAAAGGAAGAAATTCCTGAAGTAAAAGAAGTTGTAGCAGTGTAATTATAACTCATATAAGATGTTAGGATGTAAGGAAATGAATAGATGTTTGGATATCAACATTGAGGGGTGTTGCCATGGTTAAAATAGGGTAAAAATGATTCTGTGCTAAAGAAAAAAAAGGGGGGTGTAAGGAAAAATATTTATTTATTGTTCAGTTGTGATTGATGCGAATACATTATAATTCAAATCAATTCACTTATAAATAAAATAAAAATTATATCAGGAGGATAAAATGAAAAAATTAACATCTATTATTGTTATTTTGCTTTTAGTTTTAGGATTGATCATGACTGTTTTTGTGGGTGGAATTGCTGCCGGCAAAGATAGTATAAATGTTGCAGTAGGTTCACCTCCACAAACTATGAATCCTCACGGATCAGACTCTGATTGTAATCTTTCTGTGATGGGTAATATATTTGAAGGTCTTTTATACAGGGATGCCGCAGGTGAACTTAAGCCTGGATTAGCAACTTCTTGGGAAAGAACAGATGATACAACCTGGCGATTTACCCTAAGAAAGGGAGTAAAATTTCACAATGGTAACGATTTTACCTGGGAGGATGTCAAATTTACATTCAATAGATTAAAAGAACCCTATCCAGTGTCAGAATTTTTAGCCTTTGGAGGAATAATAAAATCGGTTGAAACAGTTAATGGCGATCCATGGACCATAAATGTAAAAACAACAATACCGATTCCTTACTTTGTGCAAAACCTACATCAAGTCTTTATTATGGATAAGGAATCTACTGAATCCCGTTCTATTGGAGAGATAGGACAAAACCCAATTGGAACCGGTCCTTATAAATTTGTTGAATGGGTAAAGGGCTCTTATCTTAAATTAACCGCAAATGAAAATTATTGGGGTGAAGCACCTTCGATTAAGAATGCCGTAATTACTCCGATTACGGAACCATCTACCCGTTTAGCTGCTATTGCAACCGGACAAGTAGATATTCTGCAGGATGTACCTGTCGAACTTTTTGAAACCGTTGCGAGTAATGCTAATATAGAAGTAGTTACTCGTCCTGCGAGAAGAGCTATATATTTAGGTCTTAGAAACGAACCGGGTTTTCCAGCCAGTGATATTAGAGTAAGAAAAGCAATATACTTGGCAATCAATGAAGATGAGATAATTGAAAAGGTAATGTTCGGACATGCATTTCCAGCTGCTCAGATTCCAGATCCACCAACCGTTGGTTATGATTCTTCGCTTAAACGTCCAGCTTACGATCCTGAAAGGGCGAAATTATTGCTTGCTGAAGCGGGATATTCCGATGGTTTTAATATAAAACTTACTGGTCCCAATGACAGATATGTTCGAGATGCACAGATTTGTGAGGCAGTAGCAAAGCAACTTTCAAAAGTTGGAATTAAAGTAGAGCTTGATACTAAGCCAAAAGCAATCTTCTTCCCTGAATTAGATGAACATATACTGGATTTCTATCTGATAGGGTGGTTTGACGGATCTTATGATTATGGCCGTTCTTTTACCAAATTAATACATAGCGTTAATGTAGAGAAAGGTTATGGCGGTTTGAACGGTGCTGAATATAGTGATGCAACATTGGATAAGCTTCTCGAAGAATCAGCCCTAATAGTCGATCCCAAAGTAAGGGCGGATAAGTTAAGGCTATTAAACAGAATTGCTATGAATGATAAGATAGCGATTATTCCCCTTCACTATCAAGAAGATTCATATGCTGTTTACAAAGGACGAGGTATAGAGTTTACACCTCGGGCAGACACCTGGATACTTTTCAAAGAAATTTCACTTAAGAAATAGGGGGCAAAATAGTGGTTGAGGCTAATAATTTTTAATTATGTTAGTCAGTATTAACCTCAACCACCTTTTATTTTATTATGTATAAATGTATTGTCAGAAGATTAATGCAAGGAGTTGTAGTCCTTCTTGTTGTTTCGTTTGTGTGTTTTGGTATTTTTCAGTTTTTCGGAGACCCCGTGCTTACCCTAGCAGGTCGCTATGCTACACAGGCGCAGCAGGAAGAAGTTAGGAGTAAAATGGGTTTGGACAAACCTTTTTATATTCAATATTTTGTTTTTTTGAAGAATGCTCTCCGTGGCGATTTCGGATTATCTTATGTTGCTCAGACTCCTGTTCTTGCACTTATCTTGGAAAGGTTACCAGCAAGTATTGAACTGGCTATTAGTGCTATGCTTATAGCTCTTATATTAGGAATTGGTCTTGGAGTATTAGTATCATTAAATCCTCGATACTTTATAAATAGGCTTATTATGGCCGGATCACTTTTTGGAATTTCCCTTCCTACTTTTTTAATTGGAATATTACTTATTATGATTTTTTCAGTTAAATTAGGATTTTTGCCTACCTTTGGGCGGGGTGAAGTAATAAAAATAGCAGGAAACTGGAGAACTGGCTTTTTGACAGTAGGTGGTCTTCGGCATTTAATTCTCCCAGCTTTTACCTTGGGCATTTATCAACTTGCAGTACTTCTCCGATTAACAAGAGGAGGAATGTTAGAAGTGTTAAGAGAGGATTATATAAGAACTGCTTGGGCAAAAGGCTTGCCACCAAAAATTATAATATTTAAACATGCATTAAGAAATGCGCTTATCCCAGTAGTAACAATGGCAGGTTTGCAATTTGGGGAATTAATAGCATTTTCGATAGTAACAGAGAGTATATTCCAATGGCCTGGGGCAGGAAATTTATTGCTAACAGCAGTATATGAAACAGATCATCCAGTTATAGTTGCCTACGTAATGATTACTTCTATTCTTATTCTCTGCGCAAACCTTATTGTGGACATTCTATATGGGTATATTAATCCTAAAATAAGATATGAATAGGTGTAAATTGTGATTAGAATTTTTAAATCAAAAAGATTTTATCATTATATTAAAGATATATCAGCAGTAACAGGTTCTTTAATTCTTATAATTATGTTAGCCGGGGCTATTTTTGCTCCTATAATTGCTCCGCAAAATCCATATGATATGGAAGGTCTTTATTTAGAGGATTCTCTAAAACCACCTATTTGGATGGAAGGCGGAGAAGCTCCCTTTATTTTAGGCACCGATGATCAAGGAAGAGATATATTAAGTACCATACTTTATGGTTGCCGAACATCATTTACTGTTGGTTTTAGCGTGATTATTATCGCTGGAACAGTAGGCGTGACTGTCGGCCTTTTAGCAGGATTTTATAGAGGCTTATTAGATGCTGTAACAATGAGATTAGCAGATGCTATATTTTCCTTTTCTACTACCTTGATAGCTATGCTATTTTTAGGAATTCTAAAGAACCATGGTATTGGCACAGTGATCTTAGCTATAATTATTACTGATTGGGTAAGATATGCAAGAACAATGAGAGGATCCGTTCTCGGTGTAAAAGAAGAGGATTACATTAGTGCCGCAAGGGCGATTGGAGCTAATGATTTAAGGATTATGTTTAAACATATTCTTTCTAATGCAATACCGCCCATATTGGTAGTTGCTGCTGTCGATTTTGGAGCTGCAGTTATGCTGGAGGCTACACTAAGTTTTCTTGGTGTAGGAGTTCCGATAAATGAGCCGTCTCTTGGAATGATGATATCTATAGGGAAAAATTATATTTATGCTGGAAAATGGTGGCTCGTTGTTTTTCCTGGGATAGCATTGGTATTGATAGTATTTGGTGTTAATTTATTAGCAGATTGGTTAAGGGAAGAAATTAATCCTAAAATTACAAAAGGTAAAGTGGGCGAATAAAAGGTAGGATTTATTTATTTTTGCTTAGGAAAGTTTAAAATAATTATTGAGAAATAGTTGACAAATATGTGGAGGTTGAAATGAATTTTATATTAATGAAAAGAGGAGAAATATATTCACCTGAATATGATGGAAATAAAGATATACTTATTGCAAATAACAAAATATTTTTAATTGACCAAAATATTACAGAGTCAGCTGCAAATTCATTAGATAAAAATATAAAAATAATTGATGCTTCAAAGTGTATAGTTATTCCTGGTTTTATAGATCAACATGTCCACATTAATGGTGCTGGGGGAGAAGGTGGCCCCCAATACCGCACGCCGCCAATTCAATTAAGTGAATTTATCAAAGCAGGAATAACCTCAGTAATAGGATTGTTAGGCACAGATGGTTTTGCCAGATCATTGAAAGCTCTTTTAATGAAAGCGAAAGGATTGGAAAATGAAGGTATAAGTACATGGATATATACCGGAGCTTATCAATATCCTTCGCCAACAATTACCGGAGATATATTATCTGATATAATGTTGATAGATAAAGTAATTGGAGTAAAAATTTCCTTATCAGATCATAGATCTTCTCATACTACAGTAGATGAATTAACGAAGGTGACATCTAAGGCAAGAGTTGGCGGGATGTTAACAGGGAAAGTGGGCATTGTACATATTCATATAGGAAGCGAAAAGATAGGATTAAATCCACTATTTGAGATTACAAAAAACACTGAAATACCAATAGAGCAGTTTGCGCCAACCCATTTAAATAGAAATGAAGATTTGTTTAAAAGTGCTATAGAGTTTGGTAAAATTGGTGGGTATATAGATTTAACTACTGGGATCCCAGAAGAGGATGAGTTAAATGGAAGATTAAAACCAAGTAAGGTTATTAAAAGGCTTGTTAGAAATGGAGTTTCTATAGAAAGAATTACTATAAGTACAGATGGAAATGGTAGTATGCCTAAATTTAATGAAAAGAAAGAAATTACTGGTATGACTGTTGCTTCAGTCTCTTCTTTATACAAAGAATTTATTGATATAATAAAAAAAGAAAAAATGTCTGTACAAGACGCAGTAAGAGTAAGTTCTACGAATATTGCCAAACATCTAAAATTAGAGCAAAAAGGAGAAATAAAAGAAGGCAAAGATGCAGATCTAATAGTATTGGATAAGAACACTCTTCAAATAAAACATGTTATTGCTAAAGGTAAAATTATGATGGAAAATGAAAAAATTATGAAATTTGGAACATTCGAGAAGGTTAAAACAAAAGAATAGAAAACCATTTTAAAATAAAGAAATAATAAATTGCAATAAGAATTATGTTTCCCCTATTATCTCCCGATCTAATAAATCCTCCACTGGAATACAGGAGCCATATAAGATATTCTTAAATATCCTCGTATATGTAAATATCTTATTTAATTGTAAAATGCGGTAGTTTTCAGTTATAATAAATATTATAAAAGAATTATTATTAATATATATTTACCATTTTTGTGCAATATTCAAAAGAAAAGGTTAAATCTTTTCTGAGTGATGCCTTAAATTGATGGACCTAAAATAGGATAAAATGATTAATCTATAAAATGTTTTAGGATGGTAATTAATGAGCAAAACTACGGTTAAAGAATTATATAAAAAAATATCTAAAAAGATTTTACACACACAGATATTGGATAATATTTCTTTAGATAAAGAGTTGGTTAGAAAATATATCGAAAATCCTCTATTTTTAAAACAATTATCATCTATGGTAGAAAATAAAAATTACACCTGTCAGGCAGTATATTCTTTGTGTAAAGACTTGCTTGTTAATATAGACAAAAAACATAATTCCTCTAACTGGCTTTATAAGGTTTATCAATTTACCCTATATAAATCTTTTCCCGAAACAGTAGATCTATCTGTTAAGGATATCTCCCCTGATTGCCGAAAAGCTTTCTTACTCTATTTAGAATTTTTAAGAGTAATTTTGAAGTTCCAAAAGTCGTCCGGTGATTCTACTTTTCACGGCAAATATCCCCTTAATTTTTTAACTTTTGACGAAAAAAGCAAACTGGAGAACCCTGCTGAATATAAAAGATTTTTAAAAGCATTTAATGATGAATATATCTATGAGATGATGAAATTAAGCCAGGAAATTTTAAAGTTCAATACTTTAGACCATATATGCGGGGTAAATTGGATTGCTTTGTTTATCGGCAGGCAGTTATATAATCTGGGTCTTCCCGTGGATTTGGGGAGGATTTCGGGAGCAGCAGCAGGGCATGATATCGGAAAATATGGATGCAAGGACATTGAGGTAGAAAGAACTCCCCATTTACATTATTACTATACCGATATGTGGTTTAAAAAACATAATATCCCTTATATCGGACATATTGCAGTTAATCATTCTGTTTGGGATTTAGAATTAGAAAATTTACCTTTAGAATCACTTATATTAATTTATTCTGATTTTCGGGTTAAAAATATTATTAACGGGCCCAAAGAGGAGATGAGAATTTTTAGCCTGAAAGATTCTTTTCAAGTAATTTTAGACAAACTGGATAATGTTGATGAGGAAAAAAGAAAAAGATATTGCCGAGTTTACGAGAAATTAAAAGACTTTGAAGATTATATGATAAATTTAGGGGTAAATGTAGATGTAGAGAAGGAAGGGATAAGTCCTTATAAGAAAGATAGAAAACCGTATTATCCTCTCATGCAGGGCCAGGAAGTTATCCAGAATATAAAATTTCTTTCCATAGAACATAATATAAATTTAATGCACGAACTTCGAGATGAGTCTTCTCTTAATTCACTTTTGGAATTAGCTCGAAGTGAAAAAGATTGGAACAATCTACGGGAATATCTACAAATATTCAATGAGTATTCTGCCTACTTGACTCAAAAACAGAAGATGATTACCCTGAGATATTTATACGAACAGTTAACTCATCCGGAAGATGAAATAAGAAGGAGGAGCGCAAAACTTATCGGTTTATTAATTGCCAGTTTTGACGAAGATTACCGCAAAGAGATTCCTCAGAACGTTACCCTAAAACCTCCCGCGATTACCAGTGTTAATTTATTGGAAAGATATTTAAAATATTTTTTACAGCCGGACCATAAAAAGATTGCTTTTCATCAATCTCGAATTATTGATAGTACTGAGAATATGATTTCTTCTCTTTTTTCTAACTGTCGCAATAATCATCAGGTAAGCAATTACAGAAAAAGTATTTTAAAACACTATAAAAAGCACCTGTATACCAATGACGAAATCCAACTGTGTTTGATAAAAACCGCCAAACATGTATCAATCTGCTCAGATGAAAAATCCGTAAAGGTATTATTTGATTATATTATAAAAATGTTAAAGAAGGAGAATCCTAAACTTAGACTTACTGCTTTAGAGGTAGTCTATGATTTAACGCCTCGAATTGATAAAAATTTTAGATTTATAAATAACTTAAGAAAAATATTTACTGGTAATATTTCTGCCTCAGAGTTCCCTGCCGAAAATTATTTAAATATGAAGATAGTTGAATTATTAAATTTGGACGAAAGTATCGTAAAGAAGTATATCGAATTTTATCGAAGGGATATAGAAAAGATACAGTATATATTTCTAAGTAACCTTAAAACTTCAACCAGTGGAATAATTAAAAAAATCCAGATAGAACTTTTATTAGAACATACCCTAAAGAGCAAGCAGGAAGAAATCTACACTGCTTTGCATTTTTGTAATATTTTGAAAGTTAGCGGCATAGAAGATATTAGAAATTTGGCCGGTAAAGCTCTTGTAAATTTAATGCCTTCCTTATCTTTTCAACAGAGGAATGATATAGCCATTGAACTATTACGGGCTTTAGAAATGGAAGATTATCAGTTTACTAAATATATTCCTTACTATTTGGGTCAATTAATACTCTATCTTAGACCTAATGAGTTAGAGGAACTTGTTGATGATTTAATAGAAAAAATCAAACAATCAGATCCCAAATTAAGCTCATTACTTCTTAGAACCATCGGTATAGCCATTGCTAATTACCCTAAGTACCGGGAAAGATTTTCAGAAGAAGAGAAATCATATGAAAACAGGCTTAGCAAGATGATTGGTATTCTTTTGAATGGCTTTGTACACTATAATTTAAAGGTGAAACAGGCAGCATTTAGAGTTATTGGTAAGGAAATATTTGGTTCAAGACATCTCAGCTTAGAAGAGAAAAACCATATATTTAAACTTATTGCTAAAAAAATTCTTACACTGTTGGCTCCTGTAAATAAAGAAGGCCTGATGTTTTTAATAAATTGTATTGGGCTTAAATATATGTATAAATTTATCTCTGATTACAATTTTTTCAAGGGGAGCATAAACCTTGAAATCCCAGACAAAATAGCTTTCTTCCCAGGAGCTTTTGACCCATTTTCCTTAAGCCATAAAGAGATTATAAAAGCAATAGAAATACTCGGATTTGAAATATATTTAGCAGTTGATGAATTTTCCTGGTCTAAAAGAACTCAACCACACCTCTTCAGAAAGAATATAATAAATATTTCTATTGCCGATGAACTTAATGTATATTTATATCCTGAAGATTTACCGGTTAATATTGCCAATCCGGATGATTTAAAGACTTTGAGAGAAAATTTCCCCTTTTCCGAGGTTTACATTGTAGTAGGCAGTGATGTTGTATTAAATGCTTCAGCTTACCAAAAAAATAAAAGAAAAAATTTCATACATACTTTTTCTCATATTATTTTTGATAGAAAAACCCCACATATTGCAGATGAGAAAGAAGAAAGGATTCAAGAAGCTATTAAAGAAATAAAGGGAGAGATGATAAGACTTAATCTTACACCTTGTTATGAAGAAATAAGTTCAACTCAGATAAGAAATAATATTGATGAAAATAGAGATATTTCCAGACTTATCGACCCTTTAGCCCAAAAATATATTTATGAAAATAGTTTATACCAGAGAGAGCCACAATATAAGAGTATAATACAGACTATCTCTACTGATGTGCAGGTAATTGAAGATATTATCCCGAATTTAATAAAAGAACTTTGTCAGAAAGTACTTTCTAAATATAATCAAAATAAAGCATCCAAAAAATTGCTTGAGTTTACTCGTAAATTAAACCCGAGAATTCTACTGTTACGTGATGTCCGCCATAATGGAAAGATATTAGGGTTTTCAGCCTTTCATTGGGTTCGTTCAAACATTCTTTTCCAGGAGTTTAAGGATAATTTAATATCTGAGTATATCCGGGAAAATTCAGTTGGCCGTACTATAGTTATTGATGGTATTTTTACCGTAAGTGATATGGAAAATGGATCAGGACTTGAAAATCTTGAGCAGGCTATTCTTACCGAAACCTTGTCTTTCTGTATAGAGAAAGATTATGATTATGCAATATTCAGGAACATATTAAATGATTACCCTTTGACTTCTTTAAACGAGAATTTAGAACTTACGGGGTTTTATCGCTTACCTTTCAGCGATAAAGATAATCCGGTATTTGTAGTGGATATGAGTAAACCCTGTATAGTCAATCTGGATACCGAGACTATAATAAAAGAACCTTTCTGCCAAAATTTAAACATCAAAAAATCAGTTATAGTATCCCGTAAACGATTATTAAGATCACTTACTACTTTTTATCCCGGGAATGTTGTTTTACCATTTAATATAAATTTAATCAACCAGACTATTGTAAAGAAAATTTGTAAGATAAATAATGTTTCCACAACGCCGTTAACCCCTCGAACTTTAGGAAAGTCAATGTGTGTGCCCTTTGGGAAGATACTACATAAGATGGTAGTACCTAACACGGTAACTAAATCTCTCCATACGGAAAAAATATTTGCTTCCGATATGAGAAGTTTTGAGATTGATGCCTTCCCCAATTATATGAGCCTGGAAAATCAGGTTAAGGTGATTCATTCATTTGATATGCCCGTAATTCTTATTGATGACTATTTACATAAAGGGCATAGAATAAAGACCCTTGAGCCCCTATTTAAAGAATATGATATTAAAATCAAAAAAATAATTGTAGGAGCACTATCCGGTAGTGGAAAAGAGATAGCAACTATATTAAATAGAGATGTTGATTGTGCCCATTTTATTCCCAATCTCAGGCTTTGGTTTAATGAAAGTGAATTGTATCCCTTTATTGGCGGAGACGCATTAAAGAGAAAAATAAGGACTCAGGGAAATTTAGTTAGATCTGTTAATCAGATACTACCCTATACTTTCCCTTCATTTATTAAAAATGTTTCTGCAAAAACCGTCTATAATTTTTCCGAAGTTTGTATTGAAAATGCCTTAACTATAATAGAAGCTCTGGAAAATGAATACCAGGTAATTCAACAAAGGAAATTGACACTTGATCATTTGGGAGAAGTAATTATTTATCCCCGATATCCTGACCAGGGAGAAGATATGGAGTATAATTTAAATCTTAGTCCTTCTCATTATTTAGGAAATAGCCTTGAACTTTTACGGCGTACCAAAGGGATAGCAGACAGAAGAAAAATAGCGGATAGCGTTTAGCGTGTAGCGTATAGGAAAATTAGTATATAGTATAGAAATAGTTAGCTCGTTAGGCAAAAAGAAGAAAGAATAAAAGAAGTATTATAATGTAGGAGCACGATGCATCGTGCCCTCAAGAGATTTTAAGTAACAATATGGGGAGGGCACAATTCATTGTGCCCCTACATCTAATTATAACCAACAATTCCAAAATTACTATAAAATTATTTATAATATACTATTGTATTTCTATACGCTAAACGCTGTACGCTCTACGCTAAACAAATATTCTTTATTTCCTCTCCCCCGGAGGGAGAGGGTTAGGGTGAGGGGGAAAATTAAAGATGTTCTTCTATAAATTAAAAGATAAAATACTAATTTCCCAATCGGAATACAGTGAATTAAATAGAATATCCGAAATCGAAGCCAAAGAGAGCAAAGAAATAATTTATGTACTTAACCGGATAAACCCCTTAAAATCCAGAAGATATTTTAGTATTACTGACCCATCACTAATCTTTTTAAAAGAAGAGGGCATCCACCTGCTGCAAAAATCCAAGAAAATTGATTATGATTTACCCCCATGGCTTAATCAAAGAATAAAAGAAAAAAGATTGAGTTCACTTAATACCGAATACCTTAACTGGCAAGATGTGTTAACTTATAAATTTCCCTCCCGGTGGAAAGTGAATATTGTAGGATTGGGTGATGTAGGAGGAACCCTCCTTACCGGCTTGAGATTATTAGGAGGAAGTTGTATTGAATCTATCGGAATATATGATAAAAATATAAATGCGTTAAAAAGATGGGAATTAGAGGCAAATCAGATATTTTCTCCTTTTACTGTTCGGAGGTTTCCTGATGTTTACCAGTTAAGAGAAGAGAATATTTTTGATTGTGACATGTTTGTATTTTGCGCAACTGTAGGAGTTCCTTCTTTGGGAGAAGAACAGGAAGATGTGAGAATGAAGCAGTTCGAGGGAAATTCTAAGATAATCTCTGATTATGCCAGAAAAGCCCGGGAAAAATCGTTTAAGGGGATATTTGCAATTATCTCAGACCCGGTAGACTTATTGTGTAAAGCTGTTTTTCTAACCGGTAGTAAAGACACAAGCGGAGAGTTTGATTTTAAAGGATTAGCAGCAGACCAAATAAGAGGATATGGGTTAGGAGTGATGCATGCCCGGGCAGTCTACTACTCAAAACAAAATACTGAAACCGCTGAATATAATCGAGAAGGCAGAGCCTTTGGTCCTCATGGCCGGGGTTTGGTAATTGCTAATAGCTTAAAAAAATATAATGAAAGTCTTTCAGAGATGCTTACCGCTCAGGCCGTAAAAGCAAACCTGGAAGTAAGGAAGACCGGTTTTAAACCTTATGTAGCTCCTGCTTTATCTTCCGGGAGTTATCCTCTTATCGCCACTATGAGCGGGAAATGGCATTATAGTGCAACCTTTATGGGAGGGGTATTTATGGGGGCGAAAAATAGATTGCTTAAATCAGGAACTGAAATTGAAAGATTAGACCTTCCAGTTAACTTAATAGAGAAAATTAAAGAAAGTTATCAGGAATTGGGTAATATTTTATAAATAATCACCGAAAGAGGAAATTATTTTATGGAAATGATTTATTTGGTTATGCCGGGGAAAATATCGGGTAGTTTTGCCGAAGTCATCAAAATAGCCACAGAAAATTGTCAATTAACAATTATAAAAACCATTAAGGATTTTCTTGTTGATTTACAAAATAAAAAGATTATATTTGCTATCGAATTAGATGAATGCGGATTTAATATTCCTCTATTTGAAATGCTTTTAAAAATAAAGAAAAGGGGAGATGATGCCCTTTTAGGTTCAAGAGCAGTAATTATAATCCAAAGTTCGAGTGCGCTATTTACTAAGAGCACCGCTCAAAAGATAATTTTTTTAACCAATCAGATGGGGTGTAGATTCCCCGGTCATCCGGTTGTAGAGGCCAATCAAAATCTCAATAATTTTCTAACCTGGCAAAAAATGTATAACCTGCCTCTCGTAGAGATTTACCAAGAACAGGCCAAAGAATTAGTAAAAAAATTAACGAAGGAGAACTTAAAATTAATTAATAGGCCAAAGATACTTGTGCTGCATTCGAGTTTGTTTAAGACATCTAATACTCTTATGCTTTGGAAAATGGTAAAAGAAAACCTTGGTGGCGAAGATATAAGAGAACTCCACGTAGAAAATGGGACCGTAGTAGACTGCAGGGGGTGTTCTTATAAAACCTGTATTCATTATAGTGAAGAAAAAAGCTGTTTTTATGGGGGGATTATGGTAAAAGAAATTCTCCCCGCGATAGAAGAGGCTGATTGTATCATCTGGTTATGCCCCAATTATAACGATGCAATATCCGCAAAGCTTATGGCGGTTATAAATAGGATGACTGTACTTTATAAGAGGGTGAAATTTGGGGATAAAACTCTATTTTCCCTTGTGGTTTCCGGAAATTCGGGGAGTGATTGTGTGGCTAAACAGTTAATAGGGGCCTTAAATATTAACAAAGGATTCAGATTGCCTCCTTATTTTGCTTTAACATCTATCGCCAATGACCCCGGGTCAATAATGAATGCCTTGAAGATAGACAAAAAAGCAAAAGAATTTGCTGAAAACATAAAAAGAGAGATTAAAAAATAAAGAGATTAAAATTGTATTATGCAAAAGAAAGATATTAAAAAATTTACCTTAAACGAATTACAAGAAGAGGTTAAAAAGTTAGGAGTTGAAAAATATAGGGCAGCTCAATTATTTGATTTGCTTTATAGGAAAGGGATAGAAGACTTCGGAGATATGCTGGGTCTTCCAGCATCATTTAGAGACTTACTTCAAGAAAATTTTTACATAAGCAAGATAGGGTTGGTAAATTTAGCTAAATCGAAAGACCAAACCGAAAAATATTTATTTAAATTAGAAGATGGGAATTTAATAGAAAGTGTTCTTATATTTTCCGGTAAAAGAGCGACTGAATGTATATCTTCCCAAATTGGCTGCAAATATAACTGTTTGTTTTGTGAAAGCGGTAAAAAAGGCTTTACCAGAAACCTTACAGTTAGTGAGATTTTAAATCAAGTTTTATTTGTAAAGAAAAAGATTGAATCCAATCTCAATAATATTGTATTTATGGGCATTGGTGAACCTTTAGATAATTATGATAATGTTGTAAAAGCCATTTGTATATTGAATTCAAAAGATGCTTTCAATATCGGGGCAAGAAAGATTACCATTTCTACCTGTGGGGTGATACCGGCAATAAAAAGGTTACAAGAACGTAATTGGCAGATAGAGCTATCAGTTTCTCTGCATGCCCCGGAGAATAAATTAAGGTCTTACCTAATGCCGGTAAATAATATGTATCCCTTGCCCGATCTGATAGAAACGTGCAAAAATTATGCGGAAAAAACTAAAAGGCAGATTACTTTTGAATATATTTTAATTAAAGGAGTGAATGATTCACTGATTTATGCAAACGAATTAGCTAAACTGATTGGTGGATTTAATTCTAAAGTAAATTTAATTACTTTTAATCCTGCACCCGATTCCTTACTGCAGGCACCCACTGCTTCCCAGGTTAAATTCTTTAAAAATAAGCTGACCGCCAGAGGGATCCCAACCACTATAAGAATATCAAAGGGTGATGATATTTCTGCTGCCTGCGGTCAGCTAAAGAGCCTGCATCTAAAATAAGTTACAGGGGTGGATGCAATATACCCCTACTTTTATCTTTCTTTTATTTCCTTAACTGGCTAACCAGGTAACCAACTAACTAGCTAACTAATTCTATACGAGATACGAAAATATTCTTGACTTTATAAACATATCTGATATACTTTTAACGAAGATAATGTTGGCTAACGGGCCCATAGCTCAGCTGGCAGAGCAACCGGCTCATAACCGGTCGGTCCCTGGTTCGAATCCAGGTGGGCCCACCAAAAAATTGGTAATTATTAATTTTATTGATAATACAGGTAGTGTGGAATTTATGATAAAACAAAAAATTATAAAAATACCAGAATTTTATAAAAACCTTACTTCTTTTATATAAGAAGTAAGGTTTTTTTGTTTTAATGGGCTTTGCAACTACGAAGAGAGGAGGAATAGGTTATTGATAGAAGAACAATATGATATTCTTTTGGAATTACAGAAAATTGATATTGATATTGATGAAGAAGAGAAAAAAAAGAAAAGTTTGCCTTTAATGTTAGAAGGGATTACCAAAAAAATTCAGGGGCTGAAGGATAGTTTAAAAAATAAAAATGAAAATTATAAGAGTTTGCAGATCAAATTAAAAAGAAAAGAACTGGATTTAGTCGAAAAATCTAATAAAATTAATAAACATAAAGATGATTTGTACGGAGGAAAGATATCTGATATTAAGGAGCTTAAACAAATACAAAAGGTAATAGCCAAGTACGAAGAAGAAAAAAATGGCATTGAAGAAGAAATTTTAGATATGATGGAAGAAGTAGAAGATCTTAATAAATCAGTTTGTAATCTCGAGGAAGACTTGAAAGGCAAAGAGAAAGAGCTTAAAAAATGTAAAGAGGAAATAGATTTTGCAATGTTAGGTATTGAAAAGAATATGAACTCTTTGAATATCAAAAGGGGAGAGATATTAAATAAAATAACCGATGACCATCTTTTAAAAGAATATGAACTTTTAAGAAAAGAGAAAGGCGGAAAAGCCATTGTAAAAGTTGATGGTTCTATATGTCCAGGCTGTTATCTTGACCTTCCCAGTGATGTTATTTATCAATTACAAAAGAATCGAAAGATATTAATTTGTCCTAATTGCAATCGGATTCTAATTTGGAAAGATTAGCTCATTAGTATAAACTTGGGTAGGGCAGTTAGATTAAAAAGATTACGCTTACATCTTTTCTCTACTTTCCCTTAATTTCTTATCTTTCTCTTTCTTAGCTCGATACTCAATACTATATACTCGATACTATTTTAAGAATTGACTTTATTAGATTAAAATGGTATTTTAAAATTGAAAAAAGAATATTTGATAAGTAGATCAGGTAATCGCGGAAGAAATACTATTTCTTTCGAGGAAAGTCCGAGCTCCACAGGGCAGAGCGCTGGGTAACCCCCAGTGAGGGTAACCTTAAGGAAAGTGCTACAGAAAATACACAGCCGGGCACTCAATTTGAGTGTTTTCGGTAAAGGTGAAAAGGCAGGGTAAGAGCCTACCAGTTGTTAGGTGACTAACAAGCTTAGTAAACCCCGCTCGGAGCAAGACCAAATAGGAAGAGCTGTGGTGGCCCGCTGAATCTTCGGGTAGGTCGCAAGAGGCGTAAGGTAACTTACGTCCCAGATAGATGATTACCACCTTTATGAATTTATAAAGGGACAGAACTCGGCTTATACGATCTACTTATCAAAATAGATAGATATAAAGACACACAATAAAATATTTATTGTGTGTCTTTTTTTTATCCTTTTTCCTCAAAAATGCCCCACTTAAGAACCAATATTTAAGTCAGCTTTTTTATTTTCCCAAAAAATACGCTGAAAAATAGCGTATCTATTATAGAAAAGACGCTAAATATACGGTATTTTCAAATATTTTAAAAAAAATCAAATTATTTTCAAAAAAAAAGAGGGTTTTTCAAAAAGATGTAGTATACTGTATGTAGTGGAGTAAAGTGGAGAGAAGTGGAGGATATAATATAAAGGAGATTTTATGTTTTTAGGACAGTATGAACACTCTGTAGATGAAAAGGGAAGATTGATTGTCCCGGCAAAATACCGAGAATCTTTAGGCGATAATTTTATTATCACTTTCGGTCTTGATACTTGTCTTTTTGTATATCCTCTGGAAGAATGGAAAAATTTATCTGAAAAAATGAAGCTGCTCCCCCTGGGTCAGAGAGATGCCCGAGCATTTAAGAGAATACTGTTTTCCCGGGCTACTGATTGCACCATGGACAATCAAGGCAGAGTCATTATTATGAAATATTTGAGAGATTACGCTCAGATCAATAAAGAAATTATGGTTATCGGGGTTTTAGATAGGATAGAGATCTGGAGTAAAGATGTATGGCAAAAATATTTTAAAGAAGTTGAAAGTTCATACGAAGATATTGCCGAAAGAATATACGAACAAGAAGGATAATCTATGGCAAATTCCTTTCACACTCCTGTGTTAACAAAAGAAATCTTAAATTATTTGAACTTAAAGAAAGGAGGTGTTTATATCGATTGCACTTTAGGTGGTGGAGGGCACTCCAAAGCTATTTTGGAGAACATTTATCCCCAGGGTTCACTGATCGGCATCGACCAGGACAAAGAGGCAATTGAAACAGCAAAAGAAGAACTAAAAAGTTATATCGATAAAGTAAAGTTAGTTAAAGGTAATTTTAAAAATTTAGAAGTGATTCTATCTGATTTAAAGATTAAAACAATTTCGGGGATAATCTTTGATTTAGGAGTGTCCTTTCACCAACTAAAAAAGAAAGAACGAGGATTTAGTTTTAAACAAGACAGCTATTTGGATATGCGGATGGATTTAACTCAAGAATTTAACGCTGATATTTTAGTCAATAGTTATTCTGAAAAAAATTTAGCTGAAATATTTGAAAAATATGGAGAAGAACGGTTTTCCAGGAGAATTGCCCGCTTAATTGTGGCAGAACGAAAAAAGAAGGCCATTACTACAACCAAACAGTTAGCTGACTTAGTAATAAGATCTCTTCCTAAGACTAAAAAGAGGCATACCTGGAGAATTCATCCTGCAACCAGGGTATTTCAGGCTATCAGGATTGAAGTAAACCAGGAGCTTGAGGCCTTGGAAAAGGGGCTGAATCAGGCAATTAGAGTTTTAGAGAATAAGGGAAGGATATGTGTTATTTCTTATCATTCACTGGAGGATAGAATAGTTAAATATCTATTTAAAGAAGTAGAGAGAAAAGGAAAAAACCAGGGGAATTACGGATTAAAAATTATAACTAAAAAACCAATTAGACCTTCTTCGGAGGAAGTAAGGGATAATCCTAAGGCAAGAAGCGCTAAATTGAGAGTGGCAGAGAGAATAATAAAATTAAAGGGGTGATGAAATATGAGAGGGAGCAGTGCTATAGCTACCGGTAATTACGAAAACAAGAATACCATAATTGTTTTTGGGTCATTCTTAATTTTTGTAATTATTGTCACTTCTATAGCGATTTTTTATATTTCTAATAACATTATATTAACTGAATTGGGATACAAATTAATAAAGTTAGAAAATGAAAAAATAGCCTTGAGGGAAGAAAATAAAAAACTTGAACTTGCCGTCGAGACTCTTTCTGCTTTAGATAGAATTGAAAAAATTGCTTGTAATCATTTAGGAATGATTAGACCAAAAGAAGTTAAATTTATTGCTTTAAATCCCGCTCCCGAGATTAATTCCGCAAATGATATCGGGGCAATCAGTAACAATTATAAGAAGGAAAAGAATTTTTGGGCTAGTTTTGACCTAAATAAGATAAATGACTTGATTTTAGGAGCATTAAAATAATATACTTGTAGCAGTATAGGTTAAAGAGGGCGGAAATAATTGTTGCTTTCCAAAGAGAAAAAAGAACGTATTATTTTTTTACTTATAGTATTTATAATTCTTTATTTTTCATTAATTTATAGATTATATAACATTCAGATTATCCAAAGTAATAGATTTAAAGAAATTGCCCAACAAGAACACCTCACTTCTTTTTCTATTGAAGGAGAACGAGGTAACATTTATGATAGAAATTATAAAAAATTAGCCGTGAATATTAATGTTCAATCTTTATTTGCTATTCCCCCTAAAGTTGAAAATCCTCAAGAAACTGCCCAAAAAATATCTTCAATCTTGAATTTAAAAACGAAAGATGTACTGGAAAAATTAAACCGGAAAAAATCTTTTGTATGGATAAAGAGGAAGTTAACAGAAACAGAAGTGGCAGAGATTAAAAAATTAAACTTAGAGGGATTTGATTTCTTAGATGAGGGCAAAAGATATTACCCCAAGAATTATTTGGCTTCTAATTTAATAGGATTTGTGGGGATAGACAATCAAGGGCTGGAGGGTTTGGAGTCATTTTTTGATAAAGAACTAAAAGGTTTGCCTGGTTTAGTAATTTTAGAAAGAGATGCTATAGGAAGCAAGGTACCTTTAAGTATTAAAGAACCAACCGGTCACAAGGACGGGCATTCAATTGTATTAACCATTGATGAAGTTATCCAATATATTACCGAAGAAGCTTTGGATAAAGCTTTTCAAAAATCTAAAGCCAAAACAGGAATTGCTATTGTAGTAGAACCTAAAACCGGGGAAATTTTAGCAATGGCAATAAAACCTTCCTATGATCCCAATTATTTTAATCAATACCCCCGTGATATTTGGAGGAATAGGGCAGTAACTGATGCCTATGAGCCGGGATCTACCTTTAAAATTGTTACCATAGCTACCGCCCTGGAAGAAAAAGTAGCCAATTTAAATGACCAATTTTATTGTAAGGGGTGGATAAAATACAATGGGACTATTTTTCACGATATACATCAACATGGTTCTCAAGATCTTACCGATATAGTAAAAAATTCCTGTAATATAGGAGTAATTCAAACCGGGACGAGATTAGATGAAAAGGTTTTTGAAAAATCGATTAGAAGGTTTGGATTTGGGACACTAACTGAAATAAATTTACCCGGCGAAACAAATGGCCTGGTAAGAAGCACAAAGGATTGGTCAAAAATATCCCTGGCTTCTTTATCTATAGGTCAAGAAATTTCTGTAACCCCCATTCAGTTGATAATGGCAGTATCGGCAATAGCTAATCGAGGGACTTTGATGAAACCGATGATAGTGAAGGAAATATTGGATTCAGCACAAAATAAAATTAAAATATTTAAGCCAAAACCGGTAAGACAGGTAGTATCAGTTGATACTGCCTTAACTATGAGTGAAATATTGGAACAAGTGGTGAATGACGGAACTGGTACAAGGGCAAAGCTTGCAGGATATCAGGCAGCAGGAAAAACCGGGACTGCTCAAAAATTTGATTTTTCTACCGGTAAATATTCTGAAGATAAATATAGTTCATTTTTTGTGGGATATGTTCCCGCAGAGAATCCCAAAATATCTATCCTGGTTTTATTAGACGAACCCAAAGGGAGTTATTATGGTGGCACAGTGGCTGCTCCGGTTTTCCAGGAGATTGCTTCCAAAGTTCTCCCTTACTTATCGGTACCAACCAATGAAAGATAGTATCGTGTATCGAGTATCGAGTATCGCGCGAAGGAAAAAAGCAGATAGCGTGGAGCGTACAGCGTAGAGCGTAGAGTTAGAGAAAGAAGAAGACGAAATACAAAAGCCAATTTTCCTCTGTCATTTCCACGAAAGTGGGAATCCAGTGTTAGAAGATAAAAAAAGACGGATTTCCATTTTCATAGCCATGACAAAAGATATGAGCAATAAAAAAAGATAAGAAAAAAAATGTTGTACAGAGTATTTTTTCCTATACGCTAAACGCTGTACGCTATACACTTTAAGTTTTTAGTTGGTCAAACCGTGTAAAAGGATCGCTCCTGACACACATTGAATCACAATAGGCAATAAGATATACTATATACGGAATTTAACTGGAGGACAAACATCTTATCTTTCATACTATACGCTATACGCTATACACTATTTATAATTCAGAGGTATTTTTTATGAAATTGAGTGAATTAATAACAAATTTAGACGCTAAAGAAATTATCGGTGACCTAAATTTAAATATCAAAGGAATTTATCACGACTCTCGGGAAATAAAGAGAGATTTTTTATTTGTATGTATAAAAGGTTTTACTTCCGATGGACATGATTTTATCGATGAAGCCATTAACAGGGGAGCTGTTGCACTGATAGTAGAAAAAGAAATTCCTCCCAGGCGGGGCATTACTATAATAAGGGTAGATGATAGCCGTAAAGTCTTGGCAATTTTAGCTAACCAATTTTACGGTTTTCCTTCGCGAAAATTAAAATTAATTGGAGTAACCGGAACAAACGGTAAAACTACTATTACTTATATGCTAAGAGTTATTTTTCAGGAAGCGGGATACAAAACAGGGCTTCTAGGGACAGCCCAAAATATAATTGCTAATAATATTAACTCTTCCCATATGACTACTATGGAATCAATAGATTTACAGAAAGCCCTCAAAGAAATGGTTAAACAAAAAACTGATTATGTAGTAATGGAAGTATCTTCCCATGCCTTGCAATTATCCCGCGTAGAAGGATGCGATTTTGATGCAGCCATCTTTACTAATATCAGCAAGGAACATTTCGAAATCCACAAAAACTTTTCTAATTACTTAAAAGCCAAGAAAAAATTATTTTTAAGCTTAAATGAAAGCAGAAAAGAGGTTTCTAAAAAATTCGCCATAATTAATATTGATGAAGAGCACAGTAAAGATTTTATAGACTGTAATAAGGTTAATTTGATTACTTACGGGATAGAGAAACAAGCTGAGGTTAGAGCTAAGAATATAAAAATGGAGCTTAAAAATTCGTCATTTATAGTGGAAACACCTATCGGGGATACTGAAATATTTTTAAATTTTAGCGGAAGATATAATATATATAATGCTCTGGCAGCTACTGCAACAGCCATTACTCAGGGGATTCCTCTTGATACCATTTCCCGAGCTTTTAGTAAATTTTATGGAGCTCCGGGGAGATATAAATTACTTGAATATGGTCAGAATTATACTATTGTTATAGATTTTGCCCACAATTATCATGGGTTAGGGAATATATTGCAGAATCTACGAAATTTTGCTCCTCATAATATAATTACTGTATTTGGGCATGGTGGAGAGAAATATAATAAGGTAAGGGTTACTATGGGAGAAATTTTAGGGACATATAGTGATTACGTAGTAATAACTGCGGATAATCCTAAAAGTGAAGATCCTATAGAAATTGCCCAAGAGATTGAGAAGGGAGTTAAAAAAACAGATAAAGATTATATTATAATCACCGATCGGGTAGAGGCTATTAAACATGCTTTAGAAAAAGCCGAAGAAGGAGATATAGTCTTACTAGCCGGAAAAGGGCCTGAGAATGAGCAGGTTTATCATAACAGAGCTATCCATCATAATGATGAAGAAGTAGTGAGAAATATTTTGACAGGGAGATAAAAGATTGGAAAATTGTAAAATTAAAGAATTGATAAAAGCTGTCTCTGGAAAGATAATTCAGGGAGACCAAGATTGCTCAATAAACAGGATTTCCATAGACAGCCGAACTTTAATTCCAGGTGATTTATTTTTTGCTATAATTGGGCCCAGTTTCGATGGACATGATTTTATTATTGAAGCTTTTAAAAAAGGAGCGGTTGGGGCAGTAGTCTGTAAAGGCGAGAACACTTTATTACAGAATGAGCAAATAGATAAAAATAAAATTATCATAGAAGTAAAAGATACTCTTTCTGCCTTGCAGGATTGGTCTAAGTATTATAAGGATAAATTTAAAACTTTTAATATCTGTATAACCGGCAGTAACGGAAAGACCACGACCAAAGAAATTATTGCTCATATCTTATCTCAGGAATTCTCTCTTTTAAAAACCTCTGGAAATTACAATAATGAAATCGGAATTCCCCTTACTCTGCTGCAGCTTAATAAATCACATAAGCTGTTGGTGGCAGAGATGGGAATGAGGGGTTTGGGTGAGATAAAAACTCTTACCGATTTTATTCCTCCTGATTTGGCAGTGATTACCAATATCGGCGAGGCACATATTGGTTTATTAGGTTCAAAGGATAATATTTTTAAGGCTAAATCGGAATTATTACAATCATTGGATAAAGACGGTATAGCTATTCTAAACAGAGATGACCTTTATTTTTTTAGGATGCGGGAAATTGTTAAAGATAAGAAAGTATATACTTTTGGTATTGAAAATAAAAGTGATTTTATGGCTGACAATATCAGAATAGTTAGCGATAAAGGAATGAAATTTACCCTTGTAGTACAAAATAGTGTAAATAAAGAAATATATTTCCCTTTATTAGGAAGGCATAATATTTATAACGCCCTTGCCGCTTCTGCGGCTGCTTTTGCAATGGGAATAGAATTAGATTTAATCGAAAGATGTTTATCTTCTTTTAAACCGTTAGATCTGCATATGCAATTGAGCAACTTTTACAAGGACATTAAAATACTGAATGATTCCTATAATGCGAGTCCATTATCAGTAAAAAGTTCTCTAGAAACTTTAACAGAAGTTGCGCAAAAAAATAGAAAGATAGCCATCTTGGGAGATATGCTGGAATTAGGAGAAAAGACCGATTTTTACCACCGGGAAATAGGGAAAGAAGTAGCAAAATTATCTATTGCTATACTGATAACTGTAGGTCCGGGAGGAAAGATAATCGCTCAGTCTTCTAAAGAAGAGGGGATGGCAGAAGAAAGAGTTTTTTCTTTTGGGAAAAACGAGAAGATAAATTTAGCTAATAAGCTATTAAATCTGATCAAACCCGGAGATTATATCCTGTTAAAAGGTTCCCGGGAAATGAAGATGGAAGAGATTTTAGAATATTTACAAAAAGAGTATCAAAAAAATAATCCTACCTAAGGAGGAGATAATGACCCATTGGCCCTTAACTTTATTAGTTTCTTTTATAATCCCGGTAATTGCTCTGCCGTTTTTTATAAAATATTTAAAAAAACATAATGTGGGACAGAAAATTCGTCAGGAAGGGCCGGATCTTCATCAACATAAGATGGGAACACCTACCATGGGAGGGGTAATAGTTATCCTTACTTTAATAATAGTAGTTTTACTCCTTGTCCCTTACAATAAATATGTTTTATGGTCGTTAGCTGCCACTGTCGGTTTTGGCCTTATCGGCTTAATTGACGATTTAATTAAACATCTTAAGAAGCGGTCATTAGGTCTTCTTACCATGCAGAAGCTGTTGCTCCAGATTGCTCTTGCTTTAATAGTTGCCTGTGGTGTTCTACAAAACACTGATTTAGGTACAGAAATTTATCTTCCTTTTATAAAAAATAGTATAGATTTAGGAATTATGTTTGTGCCTTTTGTGGTCTTGGTGATGATTAGTTCGGTCAATGCGGTAAACCTAACTGATGGCTTAGATGGACTGGCAGCCGGCTTGATAATTATTTCTATGTTTAGTTTTGCTTTAATTGCCTATATGCAAAATATATTGCCCATGAGCCTATTTTCCCTGATAGTCGCCTTAACCTCTTTCGGTTTTTTAATCTATAATTTTTACCCGGCCAAGATATTTTTAGGAGATGTAGGCTCTCTGGCTTTGGGTGGGGCACTTGCTTCGGTAGCAATTTTTACTAGAACAGAGTTGTTTCTACTGATAATAGGGGGGATATTTGTGATTGAAACTCTATCAGTGATACTTCAAGTTGCTTCGGTAAAATTAAGAGGTAAAATAATTTTTAAGATGAGCCCTATTCACCATCATTTTGAACTCTGTGGCTGGAAAGAACCTAAAATTATTATCAGCTTTTGGATAGCGGGATTAATACTGGGTATTATTGGAATAGCCAGTATTTAGTATATCGTTAGCTAGTTAGTTGGTTACTTGGTTAATTAGTTGAAGATTTCGTTTTAAACTATTTAACCAAATAACCAGTTAACCAACTAACTATACAATAGAGGTTATACTTAGATGTTATTAGAAAAAAAATCTCCTGATTTATGGCTTTTTATAGTAGTAATTATACTTATGGCTATCGGTATATGTATGGTTTTTAGTTCAAGTTACATTATGGCCTATAAATGGTATGGAGATAGTTATTATTTTTTAAAAAGACAATTAATTTATGCTATAATAGCCCTGGTAGTATTTTTTTTCGCCATATATACCGATTATCATTATTATAAAAAATTTACTCTACCTATCTTAATTTTATCCATTGCATTGCTATCAATGGTATATGTTCCCGGTATCGGGAGGACTGCCGGCGGAGCAAGAAGATGGATTAAGATAGGATTTTTTTCCTTTCAGCCTTCCGAAATCGCAAAATTTGCTTTAATCTTATACATGGCAGAATCTTTAACCAGAAAACAAGTAAAAGATATTAAAACCTTTATTAGAGGGGTATTACCCCCTTTAATTATTATGTTAATAATGTTTTTATTAATTTTGAATGAACCAGATTTTAGTACTTCCTTAATTATTTTGGGCATTTCTTTTATTATGTTATTTATTGGGGGGACCAGGATAGTTCAGCTTTATGCCCTGATAGCTGCAGCCATTCCTTTGGGAATTTTGATATTATCAAGAGAAGAATATAGAAGAGCAAGATTGTTATCCTTTTTGGACCCCTGGAAAGATCCTTTAGATAGCGGGTTTCACATAATTCAATCTCTATTGGCCTTGGGAAGCGGTGGAATTTTAGGAATCGGATTGGCAGAGAGTAAACAAAAATATTTCTATCTCCCCGATCAACATACTGACTTTATCTTCTCAATAATCGGTGAGGAATTAGGGTTTATAGGCACTGTGGTAATAATTATTCTCTTTATAATATTGTTGTGGCGCGGAGTCAGGATAGCTTTAGATTCTTCTGACCAATTTGGGACTTTGTTGGCGGCAGGTATTACCTCAATGATAGTTTTTCAGAGCATTATAAATATTGGAGTAGTGACCAAGATGATTCCCACTACCGGCATTACCTTACCCTTTATCAGCTATGGAGGTTCATCTCTAATTGTAAATATGTTTTGCGCGGGAATTTTATTAAATATTTCCCGGTACAAAGTAAAAGAACAGGGAGCGTAATTGATGGCATTAAAGGTGATAATTTCGGGTGGTGGAACAGGGGGACATATATATCCTGGAATTAGTTTAGCTTATGAGATAAAAGGCAGAGATATAAAAAATGATATTTTATTTGTGGGAACCGAAAGGGGTCTGGAATCAAAACTTATTCCTCTGGAAGGTTTTAAAATTGAAAAAATTAAAGCCCGGGGCATTAAGCGGAAAATATGTTTTGAAAATTTAACAGCTATCGTCATTTTTTTAATTTCTTTATTTCAGTCATATAAAATTATAAAAAAGTATAAACCGGATATAGTTATTGGAACGGGGGGCTATGTGAGCGGTTCGGTTGTTTTGATGGCCTCAATATTAGGCATTCCAACTTTTGTCCACGAGCAAAATGTAATACCCGGGATTACCAATAAATTTTTATCTCGTATTACCAGAGCAACATTTTTAAGCTTTAATCAATCAAAAGAATATTTTAGCAGTAAAGCAAAATTGATTTTTATGGGCAACCCCCTACGTTTTAAAAATATTAAACAGAGCACAGACAGAGAGCATAAAAAATTTAATCTTGATTCTTCAAAAAAAACTATATTGGTGTTAGGAGGCAGTAAGGGAGCAGCCTCAATTAATAGAGCTGTTTTGGGATGTATCGATTTAATAAGAGAAGTTATAAAAAACAACTGGCAAGTTTTATTGATTAGCGGGCAAGATGATTATGATAATATTATAGGAATGTTGGGAGAAAGCCATAAAATATTTTCGGTAGAACCTTATTTGCACGATATAGAAAAAGCCTATTCTCTAGCTGATTTAGTAATCTGTCGGGCAGGAGCTACAACTTTGGCTGAGGTTAGCGCTTATGGTTTGCCGGCAATTTTAATACCTTACCCCTATGCTACTCATGATCACCAGGTAATCAACGCTAAAATTTTTGAAAGAGAAGGGGCTGCGATATTAATTTTCGAGAGGGATTTATCCGATAAGAAATTAGCCCGGGTTTTGCTCGATATATTAAAAGATAAAAATCAATTAGAAATAATGTCTAAGAAGAGCAGAGGGTTAGGTAATGAAAATTCAGCCAAGAAGATAGCAGACTATATTTTCGATTGTATTAAAAAAAATTAAAAATAAAAGAAGTATTTTACCAACAAAGCAGGAAAATTAATAATTTTGTTGAAATTATAATATAGTATCGCGTATTGCGTATCGCGTTCATATTTATTTGGGAAAATTTCTATATATAATTATTTATACGGATTTTATAAATCAAACGAATATGTAATTAAAATTAAAACTTAAAACAAAAAACGAAAAAACCATAGCTCAAAATTCAAAACCTGTTTAGCGTAGAGCATAACAGGAGAGATATCTACCCTTTAAAACTTATGATTTTTTTAACGCGATACGCGATACGCAATACGAGATAAAGGTGGAATTATATTTAATGAATGAAAAAAAAATACATATACATTTTATTGGAGTTGGCGGGTCGGGAATGAGCGGCCTAGCCTCAATCCTTATTGATTCAGGTCACAAGATCAGTGGTTCCGACCTCATATCTTCAAAGATAACTAAAAGATTGGCTGATAAAGGAGCAACTATTTTTAAAGGTCATAATGAAGATAATGTAGAAGGTGCAGATTTAGTAGTAATTTCATCGGCAATCCCTGAATCTAATTCGGAAATAAGTGGTGCCAGGGATAGAAAAATTACCATAATCAAAAGGGCTGAAATGCTGGCGAGACTTATGGATAACAAATATGGAATAGCTATTGCCGGTACACACGGAAAGAGCAGCACTGCTTCCATGATAAGCCTATTATTAGAAAGAAACGGTTTCGATCCTACCGTAGTAGTAGGGGGGGAGCTGAACAATTTTAAAAATAATGCTAAATTAGGGAAAGGTAATCATATAGTTGTAGAAGCCGACGAAAGTGATGGTTCGTTTTTGGAATTGAATCCACAGATGGCTATAGTTACAAATATAGAAGATGATCATTTAGATCATTATGGAAATATAGAAAATATTCTAAAAGATTTTAGGAAATTTATTAATAATATCCCCGATAATGGACGAATTATCTTGTGTAGGGACTGCGATAATGTAAATGAACTGGCAAAACAATGTGAGAGAAGTTATGTTTCTTATGGAATATTTACTGAAGCGGATCTTATGGCTAAAGATATAGAATTAGATAAGTTGAATTCTAAATCAAAAATATACTGGCAGGGCGAAAAAATAGGTGACCTTTATTTGAAAGTCGCCGGATATCACAATATTTTAAATGCTTTAGCAGCAATTGCTGCTGCCCTGGAACTGGGAATAAGTTTTAGGGAAATTGCTAAAACATTGGAAACCTTTCGGGGAGTACATAGAAGAATGGAAATTGTTGCCAGTACCGAGGACAACATATTAATTATTGATGATTATGCTCATCATCCTACCGAGATTAAAGCAACTTTAAGTGCTTTAAGAAGCAGTTGGCAAAACAGAAGAATAATTGCTGTATTTCAGCCCCACCGCTACAGCAGAACTAAACTTTTAGCAGAAAAGTTTGGTAAGGTATTTTTTGACGCCGATTGTGTAATTATTGATAATATTTATTCAGCTAATGAATCACCGATATCCGGAGTTAGCGGAGAGACTATATTTAAGGAAATTAAAAAAACCAACCATAGGCAGATAAGATATTTGCCTTCCAAAGATGATATTTTAAGTTATTTATCTGAAATTGTTCAGCCCGGAGATATAATAATAACTATGGGTGCGGGAGATATTTGGACTGTTGGCCAGGAATTGGCTAAACAATTGAAGAAAACAGAGGGATTTTAATTTATTTGAAAATGAACATAAATATAGATATCATAAAAAATGAGTGTGAAAAACAAGGTATTGACCGTATAATTAAATACAATGAGCCATTAAAGAATCATACTTCATTAAGAATTGGCGGACCCGCTGATGCTTTTTGCAGCCCCGGCAATATCAAAGATTTAAAAAAAGTTGTTTCTATTTTCCGAGAATACAATATACCTTTCCGGGTTATGGGAAATGGAACAAATTTATTAATCTTGGATAGCGGTATAAGAGGTTTAGTAATTAACTTAAATAAAGGTTTTAAAAAAATAGAATTTTCTGATGAAATTTTAAAGGTAGGTGCAGGAGTTTCATTAGTATATCTGAGTAAGATGGCTTTGAATAGAGAATTGAGCGGGTTAGAATTTGCCTGTGCCATTCCCGGAGCTTTGGGTGGAGCAATAATTAATAATGCTAGTTTTAAAGGAAATTGCATAGCAGATATAGTACAAAATGTAACTTTTTTAACCCGGGAAAATAAAATAGAAATAACCTCCAAATCTAATTTAGATTTTAATTATCGTGAATGTAATTTAAAAGGCAAATCGGTGATAATTTTAGAAGCAACTCTGCTGCTGAAAAAGGGGAATAAAGAAGAAATTGAATCTAAGATAAAACAAAATATTGAAATCAGAAAAACCAGCCAGCCTTTGGATAAATTTAGCGCGGGCAGCATATTTAAAAATCCACCGGGTTATTATGCCGGAGAATTAATAGAAAAGGTTGGAGCGAAGGGATTATCTCGGGGCAAAGCAGAGGTCTCTACCAGGCACGCTAATTTTATTGTGAATAATGGCGGTGCGTCAGCCGGAGATATGCTATATTTAATTGAAGAGATTGAGAAAAGAGTAAAGAAAAATTTTGGAATAAAATTAGAACGTGAAATGGAGATTTTGGGAGAACCCTAATTTCGTATAACGTATCACTAAGAATTAGTTAACCGGTTAATTGGTTACTTGGTTAACTGGTTAAGAAAAGACAGAAAAGAAATCAGTAGTCCGAATAAGATAGTATCGAGTATATAGTAGCATTACAGTGTTCCCGTGATGAATCCAGAAAGAAAGCGACCAGAATAAATTTGTATATCATATATGGCATAAAACGGAGACAGAGTAGATGAAAATAACTGACGAGAATGAAGAATGGATGGAAGAAGAAGATGAGGAACTGGAGGAGGAAGAAGAAGGCGAAAAGAATCAGCCTTTAACAGTAAGAATAATCAAAATACTAATTTTTTATTTGGCCATAGGTTTTTTAGGCTGGAATTTTTTTACTTTTATATTCAGTTCAAACTTTTGCAACATCGAAGAGGTTATTATTAAGGGGAATGATTATCTAAGTGAGGACGAAATATTTTATAAGTCCGGGATACAATTTGGCGAAAATATCTTTAAGTTAGATCTAAAAAAAACTACAGATTCTTTAGCTCAGGAACCCCGGATAAAAGAGGTAGAAATAAAAAGGGTAATACCTAATAAAATTATTATTTCCTTAACAGAAAGAAAAGCAGTGGCAATTGTCCGTATTGGAGAAGAATATTTTTCCTCCACTAAAGAGGGAATTGTTCTATCTAAAATTGATAGACCGGAGGAAGAATTTTGCCTGCCTTTGATATTAGGGTTAGAAATTAATGAAATAAAAATAGGAAAAATTATAGGTAAACCTGAATTTAGGACGGCATTAGAGAGTATTAATTCGGCAGAAGTGATACTGCCCAAGATATTTTACCGGGTAGAAATATTATCTCCTGATGATTTTATGATTTGTAGTAAGGACAATACCTTAAAAATCAGAGTAAATGGGCCAGAGGTGATTAGTAATAAGGAAAACCTGTTAAGAGAAGCCCTGGCAAAAATTGAAAGGGAAAAATTATTAGTAGAATATATAGATATTCGCTTCAAAGACAGTTTAGTAATAAAATTAAAAAAATGATATTTGTAAAATAAAAGACATCAGTTTGTTTACTTTAATTTCTTGGTAGTGTATGATATTTTAAAGCATACGGGAGGTTATGAATATGGGAATAGATGATATTGTGGTTGGTTTGGATATAGGTTCCGGAAAAATTTGTACAGTTATAGGTGAATTAGGAGAGAATGACCAGATAGAAATCATTAGTATAGGGACAGCCCCCTCATCAGGAATAAAAAAGGGAGTAATTGTAGATTTAGATCAAGCTATTCAATCAGTAAAAGCATCTATTGAAAGCGCTGAACGCATGGCAGGAACTCGTATTAATTCTGCTTTTGTTTCTATTGCCGGAAGTCATATAACATCTGTAAATAGTAAAGGTGTTATTGCTATTTCCGGAGAATCCCCGGAAATTACTGAAAACGACATTGAAAAAGTTATAGAAGCAGCAAAAGCTGGAATAGTTTCTTCGGAGGAAGAATTAATTCATACTTTATGCCGCGAATTTATAGTTGACGGCCAGAGCGGGATATCAGATCCTCTGGGAATGTCGGGAGCAAGATTAGAGTGTAAAGTCCATATTATAACCGGTTCAATTACCGCCATGCAAAATTTAGTCAAATGTGTAGAAGGGGCAGGGTTGGATATTGAGGAAATAATTTTTGGAACCCTGGCTTCCAGTAATGCAATTTTAAGTAATGCTGAGAAAGAATTGGGAGTTTTAGTGATTGATATTGGTGCAGGGACTACTAAAATAGCAATTTTTGTTGAAGGTGGATTGGCTTATTCTGCAGTTTTACCGGTAGGAGGTGTCCAGATAACTAATGATTTAGCCGTTGGTTTAAGAACTTCTATAGAAGAAGCCGAAAAGGTAAAAATTAGTTATGGAAGTGCAGTTGAAAATAGTGTTTCTCCTGAAAAATTAGTAGAAATTTCCAGTATAAATGGAAAGGATAAGTGTAATGTATCCCCAAAGTATCTGGTAGAAATAATTGAACCCCGGGTAAGTGAGATATTTAGTTTGGTAGGAACTGAAGTTAGAAAATCCGGGTGTTATAACATGATTCCCGGAGGAATAGTTATAACCGGAGGAAGTTCTTTGCTGTCCGGTATCCCAGAGGTTGCAGAACAGGTCTTAAATTTACCCTCTCGATTAGGGAGACCCCATTATGAAGGGGAGTTAGCAGATATGGTAAATCACCCATCCTATTCTGAAGCAATTGGCTTGTTAAGTTTTGCTACCGAAAAATATTCTATCGGAAGATCGTTTAAATTGACCAAAAGAAAAACAAAAGTAAAAAACATTTTTACCAAAATCATCAGTTGGTTGAAAGATTTCTTTTAATTTTTTTATTGCCTTTAAATAGGTAAATATTCCATTATTTGCAGGGAGGTTATAAATTGTTTAACCTTAATAATAAAGTAGGAGAATTTATCGAGATAAAAGTAATCGGTATAGGCGGCGGCGGCGGGAATGCTGTTAATAGAATGATTGATGCAAAATTACAAGGCGTTAATTATATTTCCGTAAATACTGATGCTCAAGTGTTAGCCTTTTCTAATGCAGAACAAAAAATACAAATTGGCAGTAAGATAACCAAGGGTTTAGGTAGTGGATCGAATCCTGAAATTGGCCGTAAAGCGGCGGAAGAAGACAAAGAAAGGGTTACCAAAGCTTTAAAAGGTGCAGATATGGTATTTATCACCGCTGGAATGGGGGGCGGAACGGGAACCGGTGGCGCACCTATTGTTGCCCGGATATCTAAAGACCTGGGTGCCTTAACGGTGGGAGTAGTGACTAAGCCCTTTTCTTTTGAAGGTCATAAAAGGATGAGGCAGGCTGAGGAAGGAATAAAATTATTAAAAGAATGTGTAGATACTTTAATTGTAATACCTAACGATAGATTACTTCAGATTGTTGAGGAAAATACTTCTGTATTGGATGCTTTCAAAATTGCTGATGAGGTTCTGCTACATGGCATTCAGGGAATTACCGAAATTGTAGTCGAGCCGGGTTTAATAAATGTAGATTTTGCGGATGTAAAAATGATTATAGAAAATGCCGGTACAGCTATAATGGGATTAGGAAGAGCCAGTGGTGAAAACCGTGCTATTGAAGCAGCTCAAAGAGCTGTAAACAGTCCAATTTTAAATACAAAAATCGATGGAGCTAAAGGGTTGTTGTTTAATATTAGCGGGAGTTCAAGTTTAACCTTGCATGAAGTTAATAGAGCTGCTGAAATAATTTCCAAGGCAGCTAATCCGGAAGCAAATATTATCTTTGGAGCGGTAATTAGCAAAGGATTAAATGATGAAGTAAAGGTAACTGTGATAGCTACGGGATTTGAAACCTTAGAGAAAATTTCAGAAGAACCCAAACTTGAGGAGATTGATTTCGATAAAGATAAGATAAGTTATAACGATTTAGATATACCCACCTTTTTAAGGGAGAAAAAATAAAGATAGCGTAGACGTACAGAATAACTAGTATCGAGTTAAAGAGAACGGGATTTAAGTGTAGGGGCACAATGAATTGTGCCCTTCTTTTTATAATTCACAGACAGGGCGGGCCTGCCCTCGTGAAAACGGGGGACACCTGTCTTATTTTTTTAAATATTTTTAACAATTTATATTGACATTTCCTATATATGGTGTAATACTATAAATGTGATCCTGTATTTAGGGGTGCAAAATGAAATGTCCTTATTGTAGTTATTACGATACCAGGGTAATTGAATCCAGGCACATAGAAAATGAATTAGTAGTCAGAAGAAGAAGAATTTGTAAAAAATGTAATAAAAGATTCACTACTTACGAAAGAATTGATTTAATTCCCCTGATGGTAATAAAAAAAGATGGTCGGAGGGAACCTTTTTCTCGAGAAAAGATTACCAACGGCATTATTAAAGCCTGCGAAAAAAGACCGATTAGCATAGAGACTATAAATAATTTAGTAAACAACATAGAAGAGACCATAAAAAGTGAAGGAGTTAATGAAATTAAGAGTAGTCTAATCGGAGAATTGGTTATCTCCAGATTACGAGATTTAGATGAAGTAGCTTATGTAAGATTTGCCTCGGTATATAGGCAATTTAAGGATCTAAGCAGCTTTGTAAAAGAGATAAGAAGGATTAGCAAATAAAATAGATTATTTAATTGTATAGGAATTTCTTTTTTCTGCAGGAGCCTGATTCATATCTCGTAAAGATGGTTAGCCAGTTAGCCAGTTTACCGGTTACCCGGTTGAAGAATTAATATCAGGATGGTTAACTGTAGCAACTAACTTTTTATCTGGCAACTGAGAACTTGTATTTAATACTAACGACTAACGACTATTCACTAGCGACTAATTAACAAATATATTTTATAATGAGGTTTCAAAATGATACAGACCATCAAAAAAAGAGAAGGCCGATTAGTAGAATTTGATAAAAAGAAGATAAACGAAGCTATTTTCGCTGCTACGTTAGCCTCAGGAGAAAAAAATAAAACTATAGCAGAAAAAGTGACCGAACAGGTAGTTATAAAATTAGAAAAAAGATTTAAGGATTTGGTTCCGCATGTAGAAGAAGTGCAGGATATAGTAGAAGAGGTCTTAATTAGAGAAGGTTTGGTAAAAGTTGCAAAAGCTTATATTTTGTATCGGGATAAAAGGAGCAGGATTAGAGAGGACTTAAAAGTTAGAAAAAAAGTAGAAAACCATGGAAGCACAACTGAGCTTTCTCTGCTGGTTTCCACTCCAACCTCTGAGAATGTTTTCCCCTGGGATAGGCAGAAAATCATTCAAGCTTTGGTTAAAGAAGCGGAACTACCTTTAAATGTTTCTACCAAGATAGCCAAGGCAGTAGAAAAAAAGATAGTCGATTTAAGTTTGAGTGAGATTTCCACTTCCTTGATTAGAGAATTGGTTGACAATGAGCTGTTTACCAGAGGATATGAACATAAGTGGAGAAAGCAAAAGATTATCGGGATGCCTACCTTTGATTTAAAACAACTGTTTTTTTCCAAGAGTAAAGAAAATAGTAATATTGGAACCAATAATCCGGAAGCTATAAATTTGATCATTGCCGAAAATACTATCAAACAATATATGCTGCAAGAAGTTTTTTCCAAAGAAGTAGCTGATGCCCATTTAAAAGGATGGATTCATATTCATGATTTGGGCTATCCGAGAATTTATTGTTCCGGTCATTCTCTCGAATTTCTAAAGAAATATGGTCTTGAATTAGAAAATTTGGATACCTCTTCCGCTCCGGCCAAGCATACCAGAACCTTAACCGGGCATTTAAATACTTTTTTGGCTTCTATGCAGGCCTATTATGCGGGCGCTTTAGGTATTGGTTATTTAAATATCATGTATGCCCCTTTTTTGGTAAATCTACCTTTTAAAGAAATAAAACAAGAAGCCCAATATTTAATATTTAGCGGTTCGCAAAACGCCTTTTCCAGAGGAGGACAGAGTCTTTTCCTGGATTTCAATGTTCACCTCGGTATCCCGCACTATCTTAAAAATATACCGGCAATCGGACCGGGGGGGGAGTATACCGGAAAAAATTACGGAGATTACGAAAAAGAATCCCAACTATTTTTGAGAGCTTTGATGGAAGTTTGGAGAGAAGGGGATTACCACGGAAAAGTTTTTGCTTTTCCTAAGATGGATCTGCACATTGATAGTAAATCTTTCGAGGATCCTGAACAGAAAAAACTATTAAAATATGCCTGTGAAATAGCTTCCGAGAACGGTTCACCTTATTTTATTTTTGATAGGGACGATATAAATTTGGCTGCCTGCTGCCGATTAAAGACCGAGATAACTGATCAGGAAATGATACAGTATCCTGAGAAGTTAAGATTTGCCGGGATACAGAATGTTACTATTAATCTCCCTCAATGTGCCTACAGGACCTTCCCTGACAATAATATTTACGAATCCTCTCTCGACTTTAATGATGAAGATAATTTAAAGTTATTTTTCCATAAAATCGATCAGGCTTTATGTTTAGCAGTCAAAGCCCATTTACAGAAGAAAAAGTTTTTAAAGACAATGATGGAAGATCCCAGCGGACCTTTATGGCAAATAGGCAAGATAGCCTTGGATGGCAGGCCTTATGTAAATTTGGATGAAGGAACTTACTTAATAGGATTAATCGGGTTAAACGAAGCAGTCCAGCATATTACCGGCAAACAACTACATGAAGGTGAAGATATTTTTAAGTTGGGATTAAAAATTATATCCTTTATGAGTTTAAAGTGCAGAGAGTATAGCAAGAAGTTCAATTTAAAATTGTCTCTGGAGGAATCTCCCGCTGAAAGCGCAGCGGGAAGGTTAGCTAAAATCGATTTACGGGAATTTCCGGATAGCAAAAAAGTTGTAAAAGGAAATTCCAATGGAGATGAAAGTTATTATACTAATAGTATCCATTTTGCTGCTTCAGCACCGGTAGATTTAATCACTCGAATTATTAAACAAAGTAAGTTCCATCCTTTAATAAAGAGCGGGGCGATAATTCACGCCTTTGTAGGAGAAAGCCGGCCTTCACCGGAGAGCATCTATAATTTAGTTAAAAAAGTTTGGGAACATACTCAGTGTTCTCAACTTACTATTTCGCCTGAGTTTACCATATGTAATGTCTGCAACGAGGTTAGCAGAGGATTACAAGAGAACTGCAATGGATGCGGGAGCGAAGATGTATATGGAGTAACCAGGATAGTGGGATATTATAGCAAAATAACCAATTGGAATAAAAATAAGATCGGCGAACTAAAAGATCGGCATTCCGGAAATTATAAACTAACGAATAAAATTTAGAAGAGAGTGAAAATATTATGAAAATAAAAATATTCTGGCAAAAAAACTGTCCCCATTGTCCGGAAGCTAAAAATCTGGGAAAACAATTAGAAAAAGAGGCAGAAGTTCAATATTTTGATGTAGATTCGGTTGATGGTCTGGCTGAAGCAAGTTATTATAATATTGCATCTACTCCTTCTATAGTAATCGCAGATAATGAGGATAACGAGATCAAGATATGGAGAGGAAATGCCCCTCGATTAGAGGAGATTAGAGAGGAAGCAGCAATTTGAACATTACCATAAAGCAGATGATTGAGACCTCTCTGATTGATTGGGAGGGGAAAATTGTTTCTACTTTATATCTTCCTGCCTGTAACTTTAGATGTCCATTCTGCTATAATTGTGATTTAATATTACATCCGGAAAATTTTCCTAACATTTCCCTGAGAAAAATAGATAACTTCCTCTTAGAGAGAAAAGATTTTATTGATGGTATATGTATGAGCGGAGGAGAGCCCACCCTATACCCCGATTTACCTGCATATTTTAAAGAAATAAAAGATAAAGGTTTTTTAATAAAGCTGGATACTAATGGTACTAATCCGAAATTATTAGAAAATCTCCTTGATTTTGCTTTGGTGGATTATATTGCCATGGATATTAAATCATCATTGGATTTTGATAATTATTCCAAGGCCGTGGGCATAAAAGATAAAATAATGTTAGAGAAAGTAAAAGATAGTATTGAATTAATAATGAACTCAAAGATTGATTATGAATTTCGCACTACCGTAGTACCTTTATTGCATTCCGTTGAGACCATTATGGAAATTGCCAGGCATATTACCGGAGCGAAAAAATATGTATTACAGAATTTTTCTCCTTTAGAGAAGACCCTCGACCCTTCTTTTCAAAAGATAAAACCCTATTCTGATGAAAAGATTCAGGAACTATCAGAAAAAGCTAAAAAATATGTTCCCAATTGTTATTGGAGATGAGGATAACAATTCACCAATTTCCCGATTCACCAATTTTCCAATTAAATCAACCGAGTATGAATAAATTATAGGGGCAGGCCTTATATCTACCCATGACGGGATGAATATAATCAGCTATATGTTAGATTAGCAATCTTTTTTGTTCATCACGGCAACGCCGTGATGCTATACGCTCTACGCTAAACGCTATCCGCTATATCCCGAGATACGATTCACAAGATACGAGATACGAATTTAGTTGTTTGTGAAAAAAATTATAAATATTTTCAAAAAAAAAGAAGGATTTTTTAAATAGATGTCGTATAGAGAATGTAGTTTATAATTTTTATCTAAATATGTTTAATATGCAAAATTGTTTTTACTCAAAATTAACATAATCAAATAGATTTTATTCTGGATGAAAGCAATGGGAGAGGTCTTTTCTATTACAGAAAAGAAGCCGAAGGGGCAAGATGTATGATACATTTAAACTCTCAGGCAAAAGGACCATTGCCGGACAGAACTCTGGAAAGTTTTTCAATAAACACCGAAGGGGTAATTTCCAATATTCTGGAAAAATCTCTCAGGTAAAAAGACAGGGTAAGAAATTCCGTTGAAGTATCTTACCCTTTTTTATTTTGATACAGTGTAAGTATTAAAAAATATTATCAAAAAGTAGAGATAATTTGAACCAGGATTTTAAATTAAAAGAACTTGGGCAAATAAAATATTTCAACTGTAGAGAATTAGACAATGCCAACTTAGTAGTAAATGCTTTTACCGCTCGAACAGGCGGTGTAAGCAGAACCCCCTTTAATAATCTTAATCTATCTTATAATGTAGGCGATGAAGAAAGTCGCGTAGCAGAAAACAGAAAAATTATTTTAGATGCTTTAGGCATTGATTATCGAACCGCGGTAACTGCTCAACAAGTCCATAAAGATAAAATAGCTCTCGTAAAAAAAGAAGATAAAGGCAAAGGAGCTTTAAAATATTCTAAGGGAATTGCACAAACCGACGCATTAATTACGGATATTCCCGGTATACCTCTTTTAATGTGTTATGCTGATTGCGTTCCCGTTTTTATTTTAGACCCTGTCAAAAAAGCTATTGCGTTAATCCATAGTGGAAGAAGAGGAACAGAATTGGAATTAACCTTAAAAACTTTGTTAAAGATGAAAAAAATCTTTGAAACCAATCCCTGCTCCTGCTTAGCTGCCATTTTTCCCTCCATCGGTCCCTGCTGTTACAGTATCAAAGAGGAAAATAAAATTGATGATTATTGGTTAAATGAAGTTAAACATAATGGTGAACCGATTTTCCTGCAAAATAAAAGCGGGTGGAGCCTTGATTTAAGAAAAGCAAACTATGGGCAATTGATTGAAGCCGGGCTATCGGAAAAGAATATTTTTGTTAACCGGATTTGTACGGCAGACCACCCTGAACTTTTCTTTTCCTACCGCAGGGACAAGGGAAATACCGGT
>JAYEJO010000092.1:0-3241 GCA_034660595.1 Candidatus Caldatribacteriota bacterium | reverse complement strand
AGATAGCCTGTACTATAATCCGGAACAATACCCGGTATATCAAAGATTATCGATCAATAAACCCTATGTATCTAAAAAGTTTAAAAAGTGCTTGACAAAGTCATAGTGTTTCGCAATGACAGAAAAGCACAAATCAAAGAATATTAATTTAATTTGAACTCTCTTTTAATTGTAATTTATATTTCTTCCTAACTGAATTTAAAAAATTTATATATTCATTGGTCTTATAGTTAGGATAGGTATACTCACAAGGAACAAATGATTTATTTATAAATCTAAGAGTAATTTCAGCATATATCCCTTGATTAAGGTAAATTCTGGATGGTCCATTTTTAGTACTGGCCAGAATATATTTATTCAGGGTAATATACCCCGGATCAAGATTTATTTTTCGTTTATGGCGGGGTATATTATTTTTAATATTTTCTTTAGCAAAATTACTTTCCAAATCATTAGTAATTCTTTTAATTTCTGCAAGCTCGTCTTGCCTGATTAGAGTAGAAAAAGAGAAGAGTTTTTGTATTAAGTTCTCGCCGAATTCTTCTTCATAATAATTTGTAAAATTAAAAGGCTGAATGTTGCTCTCGATATCAACTTCTCCGAACCTTTTTATTAATTCCTCTTTATATAGGTCAAATAGATTTTTATCCGAGGTAAACATACTTATTATAAGTTTGGCTGGTTTTGGTTGAAATAGCTTTCCCACAGTTTTAATATATCCCTAACTGTTCTGTTTTTAGTTTAAATTTCTATGCCCTGCATGTCAGTAGTTACCCGTTTAGCTGAGCATACCAAAAAATATTAAATATTTTGTGCAGGATTAAAATTGTATCTCAGAAGATAATTATCAACGGTTCCTTTGCTAATCTCAATTGGTTCATCATCATAATAGGTTTCAATTTTAGCCGGATATTCGGTTATAATTTCTAAGCTCTGGTCGGTTTCCCAAAAGAATTCTTCACCTTCAAATAATATTCCCTCAAATATTATTTTATCTTCGGAGATAACTTTTAACCAAGCTCTGTCATTGGCTATTAATTTTAGAATAGGTAATTTTTCAGCTAAAACTATATCCTGTGTCGAAGATTCTGCGATAATCGCTTCTGCTTCCGATTCAGTATTTTCTTCAGTTAAAGTGCTTATATCGTTTGCTTTTTCATCAATAGTTAGGTTAGTTTCATTCCCGATTTCAGGTGAAGGAACCGGAATATTCTGGGCTTCTTTAAGAGAGCGGGTTAATAAAAACAATCCAATAAAGATTATAAGAACAAAGCTGGTTAAATAAACATACTTCACAGGAAAGGTAAATCGCTTTCTCCCAAATACAGATTTATCCTTTCCTTTAAGGTAGATATTTTTTTTCTTGGTTTCTTCTAAACCAACCTTCTGTTTTTCTAAATTATTATAATTTTGGATTATCTGATTAATATTTTCTTCATCTATGCCCAGATATCTGCTGTAATTCCTCAAATATCCAATAAGATAAGTTTTGCCGGGAATTGCATCTATATTGGCTTCTTCAAGAGCTTGCAAATATTTCTTGCGTATCTTTAAATCCTTCTCTACTTCAATTAAAGAAATTCCCTTTGCTTCCCTTCTCTCTTTTAAGAAATTTCCAATATCTTTCATTTGATTAAATTTTTCTCCTTTTTTGGAAATTGTATTATTGTTTGTATTATATACCTAAAATATTTCACGGTCTAGTTATTCTTAATTTTTTTTATTCTCTACCCTATTTCTTTTTCGTAAGGAATTCCATCTGCTGCCGGAGGGGTAGCTCTGCCCACTGCGCTTACCAATACGAAAATTGCCAATAAGTAAGGGACCATATGGATAAATTGAACCGGAATAGCAAGAACACCTTGCAACCTCATAGCCAAAGCTTCACCAACTCCAAAAAGAAGGGCTGCTCCGGCAGTGCCAAGAGGAGTCCATTTTCCAAAAATCATGGCCGCTAAGGCGATAAAGCCTCTACCCCCGCTCATTTCCTTGACAAAAAAATGAGCTTGTTCCAAAGATATAAAAGCACCGGCTAATCCGGCAAGAGCCCCGGAAGTCATAACTGCTATAAATCTCATTTTTATAATATTTACTCCCATAGTATCAGCAGCCTGAGGATATTCTCCCACCGACCTTAATCTTAACCCAAAGGGTGTTCTAAATAAAACTATGTGTGCCAATATAAAAATTATAATAGTTAAATATACTAAAGGGGAATAATGAGCAAACATAACAATAATACTCCTTACAAAGGTTGAGCCTTCTCCTATGGCGGGAAGAGGTAGTCCCCAAATTGGTAAACTTCTTTTTACCATAATTTGGGTTTCGCCAAATAAAAGCCAGCAGAAAAATACAGTGATTCCACTGGCAAATAAATTAATAGCCACACCGCTTACTATTTGATTTGCTTTGAAGGTAATACAGGTAACAGCGTGTATTAACCCCAGTAATATTCCGACCAAAATTGCTCCCAAAACTCCCGCCCAGGGATTTCCGGTAAAGTTAGTAACTGCAATTGCTGTAAATGCACCGGTTAATATCATACCCTCTAATCCGATATTTATTACACCGGACCTCTCTGACAATACTCCTCCTAATCCGGCTAAAGCTAAAGGTATAGCTACCCTGATAGATGAAGCTACAAACTGGGCATTAAAAATATCACCAAACATTATACTAATTTCCTCCTTTGGCGAATTAATCTCTTCGCTACTTCATCACTGATTACTACAAATATTACTATAACAGCTTGTAGTACCATAATAAGTTCCCGAGGTATTCTTCCTGCAGTGTATATATTGACTATTGCTCCTCCATAATTTAAAATACCGAATAAAATAGCGGCTAAAACCACTCCCAGGGGGTGATTTTTACCTAAAAGTGCCACGGCAATTCCGTTAAATCCTAATCCGGTAAAAAGCTCTTGCCTCCAGCGATATTTAAAACCCATCACTTCATTGGTCCCTACTAAGCCGGCAAAAGCACCGCTTATCATCATAGCTAATATAATATTTTTGGCTACACTTATTCCGCCATATTCGGCAGCTAAAGGGTTATAGCCTACTGCTCTTATTTCATAACCTAAATTTGTTTTCCATAAAATATAGTAAGCCAATATGGCTACTCCTATGGCAATGAAAAAGGAAACATTAAACTGATTATAAGCAGGAAAATCTATATTAAGAGGCTGAAGAATAGAATAAAATCGGGGAAGACGGGCAGCTTGTGCAATTTCATGGGT
>JAYEJO010000091.1:0-13623 GCA_034660595.1 Candidatus Caldatribacteriota bacterium | reverse complement strand
TCTTATAGGCCTTCCTATCACCAGAAAATCTGCCCCTAATTTTATAGCTTCCCGGGGAGTCATTATCCTTTTCTGGTCATCGGAAGATTTGCCCGCAGGTCGTATCCCGGGAGTTAAAATCACAAAACCTTCTCCGCAGGCCTTCCTTATCTGTTTAATCTCCCATGAAGAAGCTACTACTCCATCAAGGCCGGCGGCTTTAGATAATTTAGCCAGGTGAACCACCTGTTCTTCCAATCTCTTTTTTATACCTATCTCTTTTTCTAAAATTTCCTGATTGATACTGGTAAGTAAAGTTACTCCTAAAATTAAAGGTTTTCTTATACCTAAATCCAAACTAATTTTCTTACTGGTTTCGGCAGCTGCTTTCATCATCTCATATCCCCCGGAAGTATGGACATTAAAAATATATACCCCTAATTTAGTAGCTACTTCTGCTGCCCGGGCAACGGTATTGGGTATATCGTGAAATTTTAAATCTAAAAAAACCTTGCCTCCTCTCTCATTTACCATATTAACTACCTTAGCCCCCTCGGCGGTAAATAGTTGGCTTCCAATTTTAAAAACCCCTACATAATCACTTAATTTTTCCACTAATTCATCTGCTTTTTTAAAATCGTCTACATCCAAAGCTAAAACCAATCTTTCTCTCGCTGTTAATTGCATTTTATCCCCCCCTATTTTTATTAGATTTTTAAACTTCCTACCAGCTCGTCTACATCTTTAATATTATTTTCTAAAAGATACTTTTCTATTCCTTCAATAATTTCAACACTTATCCTGGGATTTACGAAATTCGCTGTTCCTATCTCTATTGCCCGGGCTCCGGCGATGATAAATTCCAGGGCATCCTTAACTTTTATTATTCCGCCTATCCCGATTACCGGGATCTTTACTGTCTGAAATACCTGCCAGACCATCCAAAGAGCTACCGGTTTAACTGCCGGACCGGATAGGCCGCCACTAACATTAGCTAATTTGGGTTTACGGGAATCAACATCTACTGCCATCCCCACTAAAGTATTTATCAGGGATAGGGCATCTGCTCCTGCTTCTTCAGCAGCTAGGGCAATTATTTTGATATCTGTAACATTGGGAGTCAATTTTACAATAAGAGGGAGAGTGGTAGCTTCCCGAAGACTGCTCACAATTTTATAAGTTGCTTTAGCATCTGTCCCCCAGGCCATACCTCCTTTTTTGACATTAGGGCAGGAAATGTTGACCTCCAGACCGGCAACTCCCATCTCCTTTGAGACTTCTCCTAATCTTCCCGCTAATTCTACGTATTCTTCTAGAGTATCTCCGGAAATATTTATTATCATTGGGGTATTAAACTTTTTTAAATAAGGCAATTTTTCTTTAATTAAAATTTCCACTCCTACATTCTGCAAGCCGATAGCATTAAGCATGCCCGAAGGGGTCTCCATAACCCGGGGAGGAGGATTACCCTTCTTTGGTTTCAAGGTTATCCCTTTTAATATTATGGCGCCTAATCTGTTTAAATCAACAAAAGGGGCATATTCTTCACCATAACCAAAAGTCCCCGAGGCGGTCATCACCGGATTTTTTAGCTTTATGCCAGCTATTTCTATTTCCAAATTAGGCTTATCAATCATCCCAAACCACCTCACTTCCTTCAAAGATTGGCCCATCTACACAAACTCTCTTGTAATCGTATTTAAATTCGTCTTCTTTTTTATCCCGGGTTTTTATCTTGCAGACACAACCCAAACAGGCACCTATTCCGCAGGCCATTCGTTCTTCTAAAGATACCTGACAATCAATACAGTTATCCAGAGAAATCTCCACAATTTTTCTCAACATAGGTTTTGGTCCGCAAGCAAATATCTGATCCGGCAGCCATCCTTCTTCGATTATGTTCTCTTCTAATATATCAGTAACCAAACCTTTATACTTATAACTTCCATCATCGGTAGCAACATCTACTTTTGCCCCCAGAACCTTAAAGCTTTCCTCTCCTATGACTAACTCTTTCTTTAAGGCACCTATTAAAACTCTTACTTCCTTGCCCTGCTTAATAGATTCTTCGCATAAAGCCAGTAAAGGAGCAACTCCCATTCCTCCTCCTATTATCATAATTTTCTTGCTTTCAGGATAGATATTAAAACCATTACCGATAGGACCCATGATATCTAAATCATCTCCGACAGTTCTACCGGCTAATAATTTTGTACCCTCTCCCACTACCTGAAATAAGATATAAATTTCCCCTTTTTCTTTATCTATTCTATGGATGCTTAAGGGGCGGCGCAGCAGGGGGTAATTATCTGTACTACATTTAATATGAACAAATTGCCCGGGGAGGGTATCTTGAGCTATTTCCGGGGCTTTCAATTTCATCAGATAAATATTAGGAGCAACTTCTTTTCTGGATAAAATCTTTACTTTAATATTTAAAATCGCATTCACCTACTTTCATTTGATTCTCCAATTGACCAATTAACCGATTCTATAATTGATCAATAAGTCTGGCTCATAGCTTCTTTTTCTTTACTTTCTCTTTTTTTTCTTCACGCGATACTCGATACTCGATACGCGATACTAATTTATGTTTTATTCACTATTCCCACTTTATCTTCATCATCCACTTCCTTTAATTTAACTTTAACTATCTCTTTCTTAGAAGTGGGGATATTTTTGCCGATATAATCTGCTCGAATGGGAAGCTCCCGATGTCCTCTATCAATCAACACAGCTAACTGAATCACCTGAGGTCTCCCTAAATCTACAATTGCATCCATGGCAGCCCTTATAGTCCTTCCTGTATAAAGAACGTCATCAACCAATACTATTTTTTTCTGAGAAACATCAAAAGGTATTTCTGTTTTAAGCACTAATGGTTGGCGGGCAACCAAAGACAAATCATCCCGGTAGAGAGTTATATCTAAGGTTCCTACCGGGATTTCCTTTTTTTCTATTTTAAAAATTTCCTGAGCCAATCTTTTAGCCAGAAAAACTCCCCTAGTTCTTATTCCAATAAGAGCTAAATCTGCTACTCCCTTATTTTTTTCAACTATTTCGTGGGCAATTCTTATTAGGGTCCTCTTGATTTCACTTTCCCCCATCACTATAGCCTTTTCCTGTATATCCACTTCTTTAAACCTCCTCTTCTGCTACAAATATATTTAAATATTCAAATAAAAACCCCCTTCCAACCCATTTTGGTTGATAAGGAGGTAATAATTTTTCCTTACCAGCCTCACTGGACTGATATTAAAGGAAGTATTAAATTTGTTTTATTACTAAAAATCCTCTTATTAAATTTTAACTAATAAGAGGATAGAGTTTTCTCTTTTATCCCCTTATTAGTCTCTCTGAACCAATTTAAAAGGGTAACTTTTATTTTTTTTAATAATATATTAAAAGCTCTCAATAGTCAATCAATTTTTATATCATTTTTAAATAATATTTATTAAATCCACTTCATTAATATGATAAAGATTTTTTCTTTTCAATCTTCCTGGTTGCTATTAAATCTATATTCTCATTTAATAAATTTGAAGCTACTATTTTCCCAATCTCAACAGGGGCATCTACTTTAATCCGGCAGGTAATCTCTCCAATTTTTTTTAGATATTTTTTAGGAATAGGAACAGGAGTTTTTACGCTTACCAAAGAAAAATCTCCGTTCTCTACCAAAACAGAGCCGGTGAATACTCTTAAGGGATTAGTAATTTCGTTTTTTACATAGTCTTTTCCTTTGGGGCATTCATCCCCTTTAATATTTTTAATATCTGTCCCTTCGTATTCTACTTTTATCAGACATCCATTGGGACAGATTATACAGGTAAATTCTCTCTCCATTATTAGACCAACCTTACCTTTAATGTTTTTATCTCTTCCAATTCTGAAGAAGATAATTTTACTCTGACCATCTCTGCCGGGTTTACCCGCCTTAGGAATTTCTTCTTGATTGCTTTTTTACTATCTTCAAATATTAAAATCCTCTTTTCTCCCGGTTGATTAACTCGAAAAGAAAAGATAGTATCTTTTCGACTAATCAATCTTTGAGGAACTACATATCTTAAACCTTCACCCAGTTCAACTATAATCTCCTGTTCTTTAATCAACTTTCCTTCCAAGTATTCTGCTACTCCCTCCACTATATATTCGGCTTCCAAAGATACATTATCTACGATATCATGTACCTGCAGGACATTCCCACAGGAAAAGATACCCGCGACATTAGTTTGTCCTCTTTCGTCTACTTGCGGCCCTCCGGTTATATTGTCTAAAACTATACCTGCTTCACGAGAAAGTTCATTCTCCGGGATTAGACCCACAGATAAAAGTAGAGTATCACAGGCTATCTTTCTCTTGCTTCCCGGGATAATTCCTCCCCTTTTTCCTAATTGGGCAATGGTAACTCCTGATAAGCGCCCATTCCCCTCTATATCCACTACGGTATGACTTAATAAAAGAGGTATATCAAAATCATACAGACATTGATTAACATTTCGGGGAAGACCACTGCTGTAGGGGAGTTTCTCTGCCACTGTTATTACCTCTGCCCCTTCCAAGGTTAGGCGGCGGGCCATAATCAGACCGATATCCCCTGAGCCCAAGACTACTATTTTTTCTCCTACCATATAGTCCTTTAAATTAATCAGCTCTTGGGCTACTCCCGCAGTATAGATACCGGATGGGCGGGCTCCCGGTATACTGATGGCTCCCCGAGTCCGCTCACGGCAGCCCATAGCTAAAATAATTACCTTAGCTCGATAATGCTGCAATCCTTTATAATTTATTACGATTACTTCTTTTTGAGGAGTTAAACTTACCACCATACTATTTAATAAAAAGGGAATTTTTTTATCCACTACCTGGTTAATATATCTTTGAGCATATTCCGGACCGGCCAGGGAAGTATGAAATTTTTCCAGTCCAAATCCATCATGAATACACTGTTGTAATATACCCCCTAAATAGTCTCCCCGTTCGATAATCAGAATATCCTCTATTCCTTTTTGCTTACAGGCAACGGCTGCCGCTAAACCAGCAGCTCCTCCTCCAATGATAATAACTTCTTTTTCTTGCATGGTTTACTAATCTCATCACTTCTGTATCCGGTTAATAGATAAGAATTATCTCCTTTTAAAATAATTTCCTGAGGATTAAGGTCAAAATATTCTCTTAATATCTCGACAATTCTAGTCAAACAATATCCGCCCTGACATCTACCCATCATAGCCCGAGTGCGGTATTTAATAGAAATCAGGCTTCTTGCCCCCAAAGGATTATTGATTGCCTCTAATATTTCTTTTTTGGTAACCTTTTCGCAGCGGCAGACTATCTCTCCGTAATCCGGGTCTTGTTTGATTAAAGCTTTCTTGGTCTCCTCATCCTGCTCTTCAAATCTCAAAATACCTTTTCTTGAAGGATTGAAGTTGGAATTAGAATTTAATCTTTCTTTTTTATTAATAATTTCCACTACCATTTTAGCAATAGACTGAGCAGCAGTTAATCCCGGGGATTCGATACCGATTAGATTGATAAAGTTGTTGACTGTTTTGCTTTCTTCTATTACGAAATCCCAAAACCCACCTTCAGAAGAAGGGGCCTGCTTGGCCCGAAGGCCGGAATAACTGCGAATAATATCTCCGGATGAAATTAAAGGTAAAAATTCACGAGCCTCAGCAGAGAGCATTTTCATTATTTGAGAAGTAGTAGAAAAATTATCTTTACTTTTTACATATTCATTACTTGGCCCTATCAGGATATTACCATCAATAGTAGGAGTAAGATGGATTCCCAAGCCCCCGGCTTCGGCTTGAGGGACAGGATAAATTAGGTGATTTATTAATCGGGAGACGTTTTTATCTAATATATGGTATTCGCCCCGGCAGGGATGGAGGTGATATTTTTTCGTTCCTGCCATTCGGGCAATTTTATCAGCATAGAGCCCTGCACTGTTGATTACATAAGAAGAAGTAAATTCTCTCTTATTAGTAATAATTCTAAATCCAGAACTACTTAAATTGGTAATGTTTTTCACTTCGGTATTCAGAAAAAAGGAAACACCGTTATCCAGGGCATTTTCAGCCAGAGCAATAGTTAACAAATAAGGAGAGGTAATTGCAGTTTCAGGAGAATAAAGAGCTGCAATCCCTGATACATTAGGTTCTAATCTTTTTATTTCATCAGAGTTTATGATTTCCAGACCCTTTACCCGGTTTTTATCACCTTGCTGCTTTAATTTTTGCAAACCTTTAATCTCGTCTTTCTTTTTGGCAACTACTAATTTCCCTATCTTTTTATAGGGAACATCAAGTTGCCGGCAAAGTTCTGCAAAAGATCTATTCCCTTCAACACAAAACTTGGCCATTAAAGTACCAGGTTTATTGTTAAAACCAGTGTGAACCACTCCGCTATTACGGCAGCTCGTCCCCCAACCAACATCATCTTCTTTCTCTAAAAGAGCAATGCTTACCTTATATTTAGATAATTCTCGAGCAATAGCACAACCAACTACACCACCGCCAATTATAACTACATCATAATGATTATTCATTGCTTTCATTTCGGTTTTTCCTTTTTCATTATTATATAGATAAAATATTTTCGAATATTATTAGTAAATTATAAAAAAACTGGTCCTGCTTTTAATTATAACATTATTTGTACTAATTTCGAGTAGTGTTTACACCTTGACCTAAAATAAATTAGTCATGCAAATATGGCATTTATATTTCATATACCTCTTTTACTCCTCGTTAATAAAAAATAAAATCATATTTGTTGTCAGAATTGGTTAACGAAAACCCTTTAATCTTATTATAACTATATTTATATTTATACTATATTTCTTCCGTTATTGCCTCTTTCAAAGATTTGACAAAACTTCTTACTTGCCCTAACAGCACAGATAAATCATTTTGATAATTTTCTATTATTTTAACCACTGCACTCCCCACAATTATTGCATCAGTATATTTCATCATTTCTTTAGCCTGCTTAGTATTACTGATGCCAAAGCCTATTGCCAACGGAATATCCGTATAAGGACGAATTTTTCTTATCATCTCCGCTACATTTAAAGAAGGGTTTTCTCTTATCCCGGTTACTCCTGTAACAGAAACACAATAAATAAAACCCCGAGCCACTTTAGTGATTGCATCAATTCTTTCTGGGGTACTAGTAGGAGTTATAAACGGAATTAATTCTATCCCAAACCTCTTGGTAATGCCCCACAATTCCTTGCTCTCTTCTAAAGGCAGATCAGGAACGATAAGACCATCCACGCCAACTGCCTCGCTTCTTGTCATAAAATGATCTAAACCGTAATGAAAAATAGGATTATAGTAAGTCATTAGAGCAATTGGAACCGAAGACTTTTTCCGTATTTTTTCTATTGTGCTTAATATTTTGGAAATGGTCACTTTTCCGTTCAGGGCTCGCTGAGAAGCCTGTTGGATAGTAGGCCCATCTGCCAAAGGATCTGAAAAGGGTATGCCCAACTCTACTACATCAGCCCCCGCCTCAGCTATACTATAAACCAATTTTTCGGTTACTTCTAAATCAGGATCCCCAGCTGTTATATATATAATTAGAGACTTTTTCCCCTCTTCTCTTAAACTACGTAAAACTTTCTCAATTCTCATTATTCTACCCCCAATTTATCAATAACTACTTCTGTATCTTTATCTCCCCGACCAGAAAGGCAGACTATCACAACCTCTTGTTTTTTGGTTTTAGGGATTAACTTTGGCAAATAAGCCAGGGCATGAGCACTTTCTAAGGCAGGAATAATCCCCTCTGTTTTAGAAAGCAATTGAAATGCTTTTAAAGCTTCATTATCAGTAACCGATACATAGGTAGCCCGACCAGTTTTTTTTAGATAAGCATGTTCAGGACCAACACCGGGATAATCGAGACCAGCTGATATAGAATAAGCCTCTTTTATCTGCCCATTTTCATCCTGTAAAAGATAACTCTTTGCCCCGTGAAGTATCCCTATATCTCCAACACCAAGAGTAGCCGCGTGCTCTTGAGTAGTTAAACCCCGCCCCGCAGCCTCAACTCCAAACATTTTTACTTCCCGGTCATCTTTAAATTCATAAAATAGCCCCATAGCATTACTGCCGCCGCCTACACATGCCACCAAATAATCAGGTAAACGTCCTTCAATTACTACAATTTGTTCCTTGGTCTCTTTTCCAATTATTGATTGAAAATCCCTTACCATCATCGGATAAGGATAGGGACCAACTATCGAACCGATAATATAATAAGTAGTTTCCACATTTGTCACCCAATCTCTAATTGCCTCATTCACTGCGTCTTTTAAAGTTTTGCTCCCTGATCTAACCGGAATCACTTCTGCTCCTAAAAGCTTCATTCGAAAAACATTAAGAGCCTGTCGTTTTACGTCTACTTCCCCCATATACACCACACAGGAGAAACCAAATAAAGCTGCTACTGTGGCCACCGCAACACCATGCTGGCCGGCTCCAGTCTCAGCAATAATCCGTTTCTTGCCCATTTTTTTAGCCAAAAGTATCTGTCCAATAGTATTATTTATCTTATGAGCTCCGGTATGATTTAAATCCTCTCTTTTTAAATAAATTTTAGCCCCTCCTAATTCCTCCGTTAGTCTCTTCGCGTAATATAAAATAGAAGGTCTCCCAACATAATTCTCAAAATAATATTGTAGATCCCTCTGGAAATCTTCGTCTCCCTTCGCCTCCCGATAAGCAGTTTCAAGTTCAGATAGAACTGACATTAAAATCTCCGGCACATATTTTCCGCCAAATTCACCAAAATATCCTTTCTGATTAGGTAATTTGTTGTTCATTTTCCCACCTCCGAATTTCTCTAATAAATTTTATTATCTTCTCAGGATCTTTTTGCCCATTCGTTTCTACCCCACTACTCACATCTACTCCATCTGGTCTGGCAATGTTAAGAGCTTGATAAATATTATATGAATTAAGGCCACCAGCCAAAACTACCGGACCATATTTTCTGATATTATCCACCTCTCTCCAGGGGAAGGATAACCCGGTTCCTCCACTTTTATGTGGTTGATATGTATCTGCTAAAAAGGCCTTCACGGTTTCTTTATATAGTTCCGGGGCAGGATAAAAATTTCCCTTCTCTCCTACCCTAATTGCTTTTATTACTGGCTTTTTAAATTGTCGACAGTAATCTACACTTTCATTACCATGTAATTGAAGAATCGTTAAGGGGCAATATTCTGCAATTTCTTTTACTAAAGAAATTGGAGCATCCACAAAAACCCCCACTCGTAACACACTCACAGGGATAGTATCTATAATTATTTTTGCCTTCTCCGGAGTAAGCTGTCGAGAACTTGGAGCAAAAACAAAACCTAAAGCATCTGCCCCATTTTCCACTGCCACTAAGGCATTTTCCACATCTTTTATTCCACAAATTTTAACCAACATATACCTGTTTTCCCCTTTTCTTTTTTTCTACTCCTGTCAGCTTTTGCAATTTATTGCCAGGGTTATGAGCAGTCATTAAAGTCTCTCCAACCAATATCGCATCTATTCCACATAGACTTAACCTTCTTATATCTTCGTGATATTTGATCCCACTTTCGCTAACCAGTAAGCAATCCTGAGGTACCAGAGAACTCAACCTGGCTGTAACAGATAAATCAATAGAAAAATCCATTAAATTACGATTATTAATTCCTATAATCTTTGACCCAGCTGTTGTAGCTTTTATCAGTTCTTCTTTATTATGCACTTCTACTAAACAATCCATACCTAAAGAGGAAGCTATCTTTTGAAAACGTATTAAAGTCGACTCATCTAAAATGCGGGCAATAAGCAATATGGCATCAGCCCCCAAACAACGAGATTGATAAATTTGATATTCATCCAAAATAAAATCTTTTCGTAAAATTGGTAAATTAGTTGCTCTTTTTGCTTGTCGAATGTAATCCGGGTCTCCCTTAAAAAAATTTTTCTCAGTTAAAACTGAAATGGCTGATGCCCCATTGGCTGTGTAAATTTGAATAATTTTTTCTAATTTTTTTTTCTTATCGCTGATTATTCCTTTCGAGGGAGAAGCAAATTTAAGCTCTGTAATCACCGATATAATGGAAGAAGAATTTAGTTTTTGAAAAAAACCTCGAGTAGGGGGTAACCCATCATCTATCAATTGAAGTAAAAATTTAAAAGGAAAATTCTTTTTATCTTTTCTTATTTCCTCTTGTTTTTGTTTTAAAATCTCTTTTAACATATTCATCAAGCTAACCTCTTAGTATATTCTCTTAAACTATCTAATTTTTCTAGGGCTGCTCCTGAATCAATAGATTCTGCCGCTATTTTTATTCCATCTCTCATATCCTTAGCCATACCTCCTATTATTAATGCTGCTGCAGCGTTAATAATAACCATTAGCCGTTGAGGACTATCTTTTCCTCTTAGAATATTTAAAGTAATTTCGGCATTAACTCTGGCATCTCCTCCTTTAATATCTTTTAATTCATATCGACATAGACCTAAGTCCTCCGGTTCAATATAATAAGTCGTTATAACTCTATTTTTAATTTGAGTAATTTTTGTAAAACCAGTAATAGATATTTCATCTATTCCACCTTCTCCACATACTACCATCGCATTTTGAGCACCAAGTCTCTTTAACACACCAGCAATCAATTCAGTAATATCGGGATCATAAACTCCTAATATCTGCCGTTTCACCCCTGCTGGATTTGTAAGGGGACCAAGCAGATTAAATATGGTGCGAAAACCTATTTCCCTTCGAGGCCCTATTGCATGCTTCATTGCTGGATGAAAAATAGGCGCAAAGAAAAAAGCAATTCCAAGTTTTTGCAAACACTCTTCAACTTGAGAAGGGGATAAATTAATATTTATTCCCAGAGTCTCCAGAACATCAGCGCTTCCACTTTTACTAGATACTCCTCTATTGCCATGTTTTGCCACCATTATCCCTGTTCCAGCTACTACAAAAGCAGCAACTGTAGAAATATTAAATGTCCTTTTACTATCCCCACCAGTACCACAAGTATCTACTGCCAAAGAATAAGTTTCTTTTAAAGAAACAGCATTTTCCCTCATTGCTCGGGCACATCCGGTAATCTCCGCTACTGTCTCTCCTTTCACTCGCAAAGCTGTTAAGAAACTAGCAATTTGAGCTGGGGTAGTTATCCCCTGCATAATTTCATTCATTGTTTTATAAGCTTCTTTTTCATTTAAGTTTTCTCCTATCACTATCTTATTTAATACCTCTTTAAACATTTTCTTATCTCCTTTTTTAAAAATATTATCTTTTAAATTCTTCAGCGATAGTTATAAAATTTTTTAGAATATTCTTCCCTGATGAAGTTAAAATGGATTCGGGATGAAATTGTACACCTTCTACGGGATATTCCTTATGGCGAACTCCCATAACCGTACCTTCACCTGTACGAGCAGTAATTTCAAGACAGGGAGGTAAGGAAAGCGAATCTAAAACCAAAGAATGATAACGCCCGGCTATAAATGGATTATCTATTCCTGAATATAGACCCTTCTGATTGTGATAAATAGAAGAGGTCTTGCCATGCATTAACTTCTTTGCCAGCACTACTCTGCCCCTATAGGCTACTCCAATAGATTGGTGACCCAAGCAAACTCCCAAAATAGGAACTTTATTCCCTAGTTTTTGAACTGCTTCTACCGAAATTCCAGCTTCTTTAGGGGTGCAGGGGCCTGGAGAAATTACTATTCCAATCAAGGATTTTTTTGCAATTTCCTTTAAGGTTATCTCATCATTTCTATACACTTCAGTTTCCATGCCTAACTCACCTAAATATTGAACTAAGTTATAAGTAAAAGAATCATAATTATCAATTACTAATATCATTCTATCCCCTCCTCAGCCAAATCTATAGCTTCAAGCATTGCCTTAGACTTATTTAAGGTTTCTTTATATTCCATCTCCGGAATGGAATCAGCCACAATTCCAGCTCCTGCTTGAACATAGGCCTGGTTACCTTTAAAAATAATAGTACGAATAGTAATACAAGTATCCATGTTTCCATTAAAACCGATATACCCCACAGCTCCTGCATAGGGTCCTCTGCAATTAGGTTCTAATTCATTAATGATCTCCATTGCCCGCACCTTAGGGGCACCCGAAACTGTCCCTGCCGGAAAACAAGCCTCTAACGCATCAAAAGCGTCCTTCTCCGATTGAATTTTGCCTTCCACTTCTGAAACTAAATGCATTACATGAGAAAATTTTTCTACCTTCATAAAATTGCTTACTCTTACCGTACCATGGCGGCAAATTCGACCTAAATCATTTCGGGCTAAATCTACCAGCATAGTATGTTCTGCCTTTTCCTTCTCATCATTTAATATATCTTTTTCTAATTCCATATCTTCTATTTCGGTCTTCCCTCTTGGTCGTGTCCCAGCAATAGGTTTACTCTCTACCAATTCGTCAGTTAATCTAACCAATGGTTCAGGAGAAGCTCCAACCACCTGAATTTCACCAAAATTCAAATAATACATATAAGGCGAAGGATTTAAACTTCGCAAAGAACGATAAATCTCAAAAGGATGAACTTTTGTTTTTCGGCTTAGACGCTGGGACAATACAACCTGAAAGGCATCACCCGCTAAAATGTAATCTTTCACCTTTTTCACTTTACACATAAATTCTTCTTGAGTGATATTGTTTTGCGTTTGTGGTAATAACTTGTTTTTTATATCTACTCCCTTTTGATCCTCTGAAAATGGAAATTGAGGCTTTTTTAGCTGAGCGATAACTTTTTCAATCTGAATAACTGCCTGATCATAAGCCTCTTCTGTAGATATTCGCTTTTCATTTAGAGAAATATTAGCAATTATCCACATTTGATGGGTCAAATGATCAAACACTAATATCGTCCCTGCAAATATTAAAAAACAATCGGGTATATCAAGGTCATCGATAGCTTTCTTAGATAATTTCTCTATAAACCTGACCATATCATAACCAAAGTAGCCAACTCCACCTCCAAAAAAACGCGGTAATCCTTTAATTGGGCTAATCTTAAATTCAGCAAATAACCGACGTAAACAAAGAAGGGGGTTTTCTTTGTGCACTTCTTTTTTATCTTTTGTTATTATTTTAATTCTTGTATCTTTGCTCTGAAAAACTAAAAAAGGATCAATGCCGATGAAGGAATAACGGGCTAACTTTCCATCTCCCTCTGCACTCTCCAGCAAATAACTAAACCTATTACTCTTTATTTTTTGAAAAATACTAATTGGTGTTTCTGTATCGATAAGAATTTTTCGATATACTGTAAGCATATTTGCTCTACTGTCCAATTGCATAAATTCTTCTTTGCCAGGATAATATACTTTATCTTTCATTTGTCTTAACCACCTCTTCTTAGAATTTATAAATACCCTATAATAAAAAAACCCTTCGCCCCTATTAACATTATCGCAATGTTAAGGACGAAAGGTTAATTTCCGCGGTGCCACCCTGATTGAGTCTAACAAATTAATATAATTTAATATTAAAATTATTATCTATTAGACCCCTCTTGATAAAGTGTACGGGTATATAAACAAAAAAACCTTTCATCTCCAAGAGACGAAAGGTTAATTCCGTGGTGCCACTCTAATA
>JAYEJO010000090.1:0-3405 GCA_034660595.1 Candidatus Caldatribacteriota bacterium | reverse complement strand
TACTAAAAGAAGAATTTCCAGAATTATTTAAAAATATTTCTTTACACCTTCCTGATGAGTCTGTTAGGAGAGTAGGCCAATCCATTGCTGCTGCAAGTTTGCCTGCTTTACCATAGATTATATTAAAAGAAGTGGAGAGTAAAATGATTAATAAAAACAAAAGAATTATTATAATAAATGGTACAATTATCACTCCATTTCACTTGGTCAGCGGGAAGGCTATCATTGTGGAAAAAGGAATAATTAAAGGAATAGTGAACAAAGAAGAGCTAAGTACTGCTACATTGACAGGAGTAGAGGTCATTGAAGGTAAAGATAAATATATAGTTCCCGGCTATATTGATATACATGTTCATGGTGGCGGTGGTTCAGATGTAATGGATGGAGACTATGAAGCCATAAACCAGATTGCCATTACTCATTCTCATTTTGGTACCACATCGTTTCTTCCCACTACAATGACTATGAGTAAAAGTAAAATTATAGGGAGTCTTCGGAGCATTTGTGAGGCAGTAAAAAAAGGAACAGCGGGTGCTGAAATTTTAGGGATACATATGGAAGGACCTTATATTAACCCTGAAAAGAAAGGGGCTCAAAAAGAAGAGGATATTAAAAAAATTTCCATTGAGGAGTTCTTGGAATTTAATCAGGCTTCGGGTAATTTAATTCGTTTGGTAACTATTGCGCCAGAAATGCCGGGAGCAATTGGTCTTATTAAATATTTATATAAACAGGGAATTATTGCTTCGGTGGGGCATACTAATGCCACTTATGTCCAGACCCAAGCTGGTATTCAGGCCGGACTATCTCATGTCACCCATACTTTTAATGCTATGAGAGAACTGCACCATCGGGAGCCGGGTGTGGTAGGAGCAGCTTTAACTTCTCCAGAATTAACAGTAGAGGTTATTGCCGATGGTATACATATCCACCCAATTGTATTGAAAATATTAACTAAAATTAAAGAAGGCGAAAAAGTAGTCTTAATTACTGATGCCATGAGGGCAGCAGGTCTTAAAGATGGAATTTATGATTTGGGAGGGCAAGAAGTTATTGTGGCTAAAGGACAAGCGAGATTAAAAGACGGAACTTTAGCAGGTAGTGTGTTAACTATGGATAAAGCAGTTAAAAATATGGTAAACAAAGTAGGTATTCAATTGCCAAAAGCAATTCAAATGGCAAGTTTTAACCCCGCGAAGTCTATAGGGATAGAAAATAAAAAAGGGATCTTAGAGCCCGGAAAAGATGCCGATATAGTTATTTTAAATAAAAACTTAGAAACCGAACTAACTATAGTAACCGGTAAGATAGTTTACAGGAGAAAATAGATATGAAAGTTGTTATAGTAAAAGATTATAATGAGTTAAGTACCAAGGCTGCTCAGTTAATTGCTGAGCAAATCATAAAGAAAAAAAATTCTGTTTTAGGTTTAGCTACAGGCAGCACACCAAAGGGTATGTATAAAGAGTTAATTCGCTTAAATCAAGAAGGAAAAGTGGATTTTTCAGAAGTAATTACTTTTAATTTGGATGAATATTATGGCTTATCTTCGGAACATCCACAGAGTTATTACTTTTTTATGTGGGATAGTTTTTTTAAACATATTAATATTAAAAAAGAAAATGTCCATCTATTAAATGGAATTTCAGAAAACATAGATAAGGAATGTGCGCAATACGAAGCTTTAATTAAAAAAAGCGGAGGAATTGATTTGCAAATTTTAGGGATTGGTGATAATGGTCATATAGGTTTTAATGAACCGGATATCAGTTTAAATACTAAAACTCATTTAGTAAACTTGACTGCTAAAACGATTCGGGCGAATTCTCGCTTTTTTGATACTGCTCAGGAAATGCCCAAACAAGCCATCACTATGGGGATAGGGACTATTATGCGGGCAAGAAAAATTATTTTACTGGCTAACGGTAAAAGAAAAGCTCGGGTTATCGAAAAAACAATAAATGGTCCTATTACTACCAAGGTACCGGCAACTGTTCTTCAACTTCATAATAACGTAACCATAATCGTCGACCAAGAAGCAGCTTATCAGTTGGTGAACCAACAGTGATATAGTTTATTTTAATTAATAAATTTAAGTTAATTCAGAAAGCATAATTTAGATAATATTTTTAAAAGAACTGATTCTCTAAATTATGCTTTTTGTTATTTTAAAAGCCATTCTTTAAAGGTATTTTAACCCCGTAACTAAAAGATTTCCTAAAGAGAATAAAATATTATATAATAAAACAAATTTAATTTTAATTAAAAATATAACGAATATTTATGTTCAATGATAAATACCTCAAAATTTTTAAAAAAGGAGTGAAGTGTTTTGGTTAAAAAACAGATGATAGCTGATTTAAGTTTGAATACTCAGATTAATGATGTATTTTTATTAAAAAATAAAGAGTTTAAAGTGAGACGGGATAAAAAAACTATAGATATGTTTTTTAAAATTGCTGATAAGACCGGGGAAATCGAAGCCATAAATTGGGATGTTTCTTCAGATAAAGTAGAAGAGTTAGGCAAAATTGAATTTGCCCTGGTCCAGGGACAGATAACTAAAAAGAAAAGTGACGGGACCCTTCAGGCAACAGTTTCTTCTCTTACCGAAACTGCCCCCCTGGATTTAGATTATTCAGATTATTTGCCTCAATCAAAAAAAGATTTAGATGAACTAATGAATACAGTATATTCAAATATAGAGTCAATAAAAAATATTTATTTGAAAAAATTATTAAAAACTTTTTTTGACGACCAGGAATTTGTGGAAAAATTTAAAAGAGCTCCGGCGGCTACAAAAGTACACCAGCCTTATCTCGGAGGTTTGCTCGAGCATACCTGTAATTTAGTCAGGATTTGTGAAACAATGGGTGATATTTATAAAGAGATAAATCGTGAATTTTTGATAACTATGGCTCTGCTCCACGATATAGGCAAGGTTAGAGAATATACTTATGACAGAGTAATTGAATATACCGACGAAGGCAAACTTTTAGGTCATATTGCTATAGGGCTGGAGATGATTGACCAAAAAATAAAGAGTTTGGATAATTTTCCTCCGGATTTAGAATTAATGATAAAACATACTCTCTTAAGTCATCATGGACATTTTGAATTCGGTTCACCAAAACTCCCCAGCATATTAACTGCTATTGCTCTTCATTATGCTGATGAAATAGAGGCCAAAATAAGTGGCTTCATAAATATAAAAGAAGAGAGCGGAAATTTTAATGAAAAATGGAGTAAATGGATTTGGTGGTTGGAGAGACCGGTTTATTTAGATGAAGAAATAATATTAAAAGATAAGATAAATGAAATAGAGGAAGATTAGAAATATAGGGTCAGCCCTTGACATTGGACATAACTCATGAAGGGCTTTCAAATAATGCTATGTCCAATGTC
>JAYEJO010000089.1:3215-13831 GCA_034660595.1 Candidatus Caldatribacteriota bacterium | reverse complement strand
AGATTAAGGCAATAAATAATTTCATGGTAGAAAAAGTAAGGTCTTTGAAATATGAGCTGAGTAAAAAGTTAGAAGATGAAGAAGAAAAGATGAAACAATCTAAAGTATATACTTTTAGAGAATTCCCTTATTGCCTCTTTTCGGCAAAAAAGCTCCGTAATTTATTAAATTTCTAAAATTCAAACAAGATTATCCTATATCGGTAAATTATGTAGAATGATGGAAAAAATGACCATTCCTAATAGAGCAAAAGGATAAATCGCTCCATATCCGGCAGCCGGTTCGTCGCTCCCCACTGCTTCTATAGCAGCCCCTAATCCGGGAGTGGAAGTCATGCCCCCGCAAAGGGCTCCGGCTAACATAATCCAGTTTAACTTAAATATATACCTTCCTACCAGATAACCGACCATTACCGCCATTAAACCGACCACCAAAGAGGTGATAACTAAATAATTTCCTGCACCGGAAAGAGCTATAAAGGCATAAAAACCGTATCTTAATCCGATTATTGCCAGGAAAAAGGCCAGAGAAATTTCCCGGATAACACCTAATATTTTATTATCCATTCTGAAATTAAGTATGCCTATTTTGCCGATATGCCCTAAAATTAAGGAAGTTAGCAAGACTCCACCGGTTGAACCAAAACCTACATAGCCAAGTGGTCCTAAATTAAACTTTAATCTCCCGAAAGTATATCCTAAAAAACAAGCTATTATAAAGGCAGTCAGGTCAAAACGAACGGTATCTTGCTTTCTGTTGAGGGGGCTACTCATTCTGGTTTCATTCATCTCTCTGGAAAATATTTCCTGCTCTTTTTTAACATCTATTTTAAATATAACCGGTAAAAAATTAACGGCAAGGATTACAATCAGCACTCCAAAAGGATAACCAACAGAATGTCCTATGCCAATTCCGGCTTCTGCACTCTTTATAAATTGCTTTTTCTGTTCCTCAGTTAGGAAACCCGTATCTTCTGTTTTTACCTTCCCGGATAAATCAATCGCTTTTAATAATTCCTGTTTTTTTCTTTCGGATAAAAAATCATAATTTTCCACTAATTGGGAAGAGTGTTCGCGGGCAGATTCCAGGGCAGCTGCCAGACCGGGGGAACTGGTCAGAGCTCCGGTGTACACCCCTGTTATTTCATAAGAATTTATCCCCGGTAAAATTAAGGCCATTCCATAGGTTACCATAGCACCAACAAAAGTTATTAAAAAACCCAGAATAATAAATTTAGAGCCGTACTTTTTTATAATTACCCCTATGTCTTTAGCGGCAAGCAGCCCCACTGCGGCAATAAAAAGGATTAAAAAGAGAGTAAAAAAGCCTTTATCGATTACCCCATTTTTAATTAACTGTAAGGCTTCCTTGTATCCTGATTCAGTCTTGGGGAAAGTGCTGGCCAGTCTGTAGACCCACCACCCGATAACCAAACCTACAAAGAGGCAGCCGGATACTCCAAAAGTAAATTTACCGAATTTTATCTTGCCGAAGAACATCCCCAGAAAAACGGTTATCATCATAAGGACAAAGGGGTTCATTATCCAAGCTGCTAAATTAAATTGCATTAAATTCTACTCCTTCTATTAAAATTAATTAACCTGCCCGGCGGTTAGAGGAAATTTTTTTCTTTTACCCGGGTTAACAGTATCTTCTTTTGGTTTAATGCCGGTTTTTTCAAAACAAGATTTAGTAATTCTTTTAGTATCTGTCCTATTTCTTTACCTTCTTTATATCCTAACTCAATTAGATCTTTGCCCTTTAGGGCTAAATCTTTCAAGGACACGGGCGGTTTTTCCTGCAGGGTTTCTTTTATATTATTTTCTGCTCTTTCGATTTCGGCTGATTTGAATTCTTCAGAGCTTCGGCTTTCCTTGATAAGTGCTTTTTTAAATTCCCAGACATCTTTTAGGTTTTCCATGCCTATTCTGGAAGCAAGCTGTCTTATATTTATTTTTTTAGAAAAATTAAGGGTTTGCCAATTTTCTTTAGTTAGAACGGTTACTTTTTTAATCACCGCATTTTTAAATCTTAACCGCTTTAATATTTTGACCACAATTTCTTCTTTTTCATTTAAGCGGGATATGCTCTTTATATTATGCAATAGAACCGATAACCGTAAATTTAAATCCGGTGGCAGGCTGGCCGCCATATCTAAAGTGTGTTCCAATAAATCCTCGCCCTCGCGAAAATTTTCTCTATAAATTCCCGCACACTTTTGCAATTCAGGCATAATGAATCTTAACAGGCTCAGCCGATACAATAATTTAAATCCTCTTCGGGGATAATTACTCAGCAATATTTTGGTAAATTCATCTCTAATCCTCTCTGGGCTTACTTTTTTAATCAATGGGCTATTTTCTTCTATCGCCCGAAGGGTGGCTTTCCCTATTTTAAAATCAAGTTCACAGGCCAACCTAATTGCCCTTAGCATTCTCAAGGGGTCTTCTTTTATTCTCTCTACGGGGTCTTCCACTCCCCTTATTATCTTTTGTTTGATATCCTCTAACCCGTTAAAGTAATCGATTACACCTTCCTCTTCTCTCCAGGTCAAAGCATTGATGGTGAAATCACGATGTCTTAAATCTTCCAATAAATTTGAAGTAAGGGCTGATTTATTCTTTTTAAAAGTACTCACTTCATAATTAATATGATTTATGACTACGGTAACCGTCCCAAATTTTTTACCCACCGGAATCACTTTAAATTCTTTAAAGACTCGGGAAATTTCCTCCGGTGCAGCTTTGGTAGTTATATCCCAATCACGGGCTTCTTCTCCCATTATCAGATTACGGATACATCCACCTACCACTAAGGCCTCATGGCCTGAATCATTCAATCTCTTTATTATAGACAGGGCTCCCGGGTCTATGTCTTTTGATTTAATTTTTAAATTGAATTTATGGTTTTTCTCTTTTTTAATCATTATGAACCTTTATTTAATCAGCAGGCCGGCTAACCGGTCATGGTAGGGGCGTATTTCAATACGCCCCTACTTCTCAAATGTTAGAACAATTATACACTATAATCATACCCTTGTGAGTAATCCCATGGCGCGCGGCGATTCTGTTCCTTCTTTATAAGAATAGACGGTTTTATAAATTTTTTCAAATTTATTCAAATTTTATAAATTCTGCTAAAGTCTTCGTATTTCATAGCACGAAAAGGCTGTCTTTAGAAGTTAGTGTCAGCTTTAGAGGAATAGATAGAGAAAGGGGAGGGCGCTACTTTTTCTATCTTTTCCTTCTCTTTCTTAACTCGATACTATATTTATTATTTTGAAATTATTAAGAGAAGATGATAAAATTTTTAAAACAGTGAATATGAAAAGGGGGCAATATGATTTACAAGGAATATGGGAAGACCGGGAAAAAAGTTTCTGCAGTGGGTTTTGGTGGAATGCGATTCGATATTTCCAAGAGCAAAGAGGAAAATGCCGAACTTCTTCGTTATGCAAATGCTAAAGGAATCAACTATTTCGATACCGCACCTTATTACTGCAAAGATCAGAGTGAAGATATTTTCGGTATTGCTTTTAAGAATATGCCTGATGACTTCTATGTTTCTACTAAAGGCAACCCTAAAGAGTTTAATACTGCCAAAAAAGCAAAAGAAGCGGTAAAAAAATCTTTAGATCGATTGGGTCTCTCTAAAATTCATTTTTACCACATCTGGTGCCTCCTTAAGATGGAACATTATGAATTAGCCATGAAACCCGGGGGACAGTATGAGGGGCTCCTGGAATGTAAAGAGGAAGGATTGATTGACCATATTGTCTTTTCTTCACATCAACCGGGAACAGAAATTAAACACATCTTAGAAGATGGCAAGATGGAAGGTGTGCTTTTGGGAATTAATATCTTAAATTTCCCTTATCGCTGGGACGGAGTTATGGCCGCCCACAAAAGAGGTTATGGCGTGGTTGCCATGAATCCGTTATTCGGAGGAGCCATACCCACTCACGAAAAAGAGCTTTCTTTTTTAGCCTCAGAAGGAGAAACACCCACAGAAGCAGCTTTGCGATTCTTGATATCCTGTCCACAAATATCGGTAGTGCTTAACGGTTTTACCACCCGTGAACATATCGATATGGCCTGCCGCGTGGCCGATGAAGCCCAGCCTTTTACTGATGCGGATTTGGAAAGAATCAGGAAAAAAATAGGAGATAATATGAATTCGGCCTGTACCGGCTGTGGCTACTGTGATAACTGTCCCCAGAATATTCCGGTATCTTCTTATATGCAGCTTTATAATGAAAAACAGATATTTGGCAGCAGCGATAAAGAAATGAAAGAGAAAAGTTATCTGTGGGGTTTAACAGAAAGCCATGGGGCAAGAGCAAATGAATGTACCGAGTGCGGACAATGTGAGGAAGCCTGCACCCAGCATCTACCCATAATAGAACGTCTCAAAGAAATAGCTTCCTGGGAGAAAAAATAATTAGTCACCTTTCTAAAGATGCTATGCATTCTATGTGACCCGTCTGAGGAAACATATCTATGGGCAAAACTTTTTTCAATTTATAATCATCGTCTTTGGTGAGATATTTTAAATCACGGGCTAAAGTTGCCGGATTACAGGATACATATATAATCTTTTTTGGTTTAATCTTTATAATCCCTTTTAAAACTTTTGAAGAACAGCCCCTGCGGGGTGGGTCCACTATAACAAGATGAACTTCTTCGCCGCTTCTCCTCCATCTATAGAGCCATTCTTCTGCTTTTCCGCTAAATAATTTTAAATTGGAGATATCGTTTAATTCACAATTAATTTTAGCATCCCTGACAGCGGTTTTTTCTACTTCGATGCCATACACCTTTTTGGCCTGCTTGGCCGCATAGATAGAAATAGCCGCCGTTCCGCAATAAGAATCGATAACCGTCTCTTCTCCGCTTAAATTTGCATACTCTAATACTTTTTCATTTAATATTTCTGCCTGTACCGCGTTAACCTGAAAAAAAGATTGAGGCGATATTTTAAATTTAAATGGGCCAAGGGCATCTTCCAAATCAGGTTTCCCTTTCAGAAGCCTGAAAACTTTTCCCATCAAAACCGCTTTAGGGCTCCTGTTAATATTTTGATAAATAGAGACCACTTGGCGAAATGTTCTGACTAAATCATTTAAAACATTTTGCTCGAAACCAAGATTATATTCTTTAGTAAAAAAAACTATCATTATTTCTCCCGTGCTTCTGCTCTCCCTTATTAAGACATTCTTTAAATTTCCTTCCCCGGTCTTGCTATTATAAACGGTAACTTTTTGTAAACTCAATTGTTCTTCCAAATAGCCAACCAATTTATTAATTTGCAGACTGAATAGAACACATCCGCCGGCCGGTACAAAATCATAAGTGCCTGCTTTATAAAACCCTAATTGCACCCTCCCCTTTTCCCGGTTCACCTGAAAATAACCTTTATTGCGATAACGCCAGGGATCTTTCATCCCTATGGTGGGCAAAGCTTTGATGTTTTGATTGCCTATCCTTTCTAAAGCATTCTCTATTATATCCTGTTTCATTTCTAACTGTTTTTCATAAGCTACATGCTGCAAGTGACAGCCTCCACAGAGATGGTAAACGGGGCAGAGGGGTTTTATTCTATGGGGAGAGGCCAAAATAACTTCTTTCAAATGGCCACGGGCAAAATTCTTTTTTACTTCCTTAATTTTTACCCTCACTCTTTCCCCAAGGATTGCCCCGGGTACGAAGACGGTAAAATTATTAATCCTTCCTATCCCTTCTCCCTGATGGGAATAACTGCTTATAATCAGTTCATAATCTTCTTCTAACCGCACTGGCTTATCGTTCATTTTACCCTCCGGCAAAATATTAATTTCGCTATCATTGTTTATTTTACCACATCATGCTTACTGTATATAATACCATGCCAAAAATAAATCTTTGGTGTTTGCTTTTTTTAAGGCCAATCTTTTAAAAAAAATTTAAAATTTTTCAAAAAAATACTTGACAGATAAAATTTTATCCTCTATAATTGCTAATAGCAAATGTTGCTAATAGCACAGAGGTTGATAATAAGATGGAGAAAAAACTGGTAGACCTGATAATCGAATTAAAAAGAAATTGCATGATAGATGAAGAACAAATTCGAACCCTATGCAATGTTTCTTTGGCAGAATACAAAGCGGTTCTGGAAATTGAGACAACAGAAAGAATAACCTGTAATGTTTTATCTGAAAAAATGGGTTTGTCTGTTTCCAGGGGAAGTAGAATAATAGATAGCTTAGTCAAAAAAGGATATTTATTAAGAACAGAGAATCCCGAAGACAGGAGATCTTCTATTCTATCTCTTTCCTCCAAAGGAGCTAAAATTAAAAAACAGATCGAACAGGAAAGAAATAATTGTGAATATAGACTTAGAAAAAACCTCTCTGCAAGAGAAGTAAAATTAATAAAAGAAGGACTGGAATTAATTGCTAAAGTTTTTAACCAACAATAAAAACAATAACCTAAATTTAAATAAGAAAGGAGGAAAGAATCGATGGAAAATAAACAATCATTAGAAGTAGAGCTAAACGGAAACAATTTTCAACAGGAGGTTTTAGAATCTTCCATCCCTGTATTGGTAGACCTTTGGGCACCCTGGTGTATGCCTTGCCGAATGATATCCCCAATTATCGAAGAATTAGGTAATGATAACCAGGGCAAATTGAAGGTTTGTAAGTTAAATACCGATGAAAACCAGAATATTGCAGCTCGCTACGGAATTCAAGGGATACCTACCCTTTTATTTTTTAAAGATGGCCAAGAGGTCGATCGTATCGTAGGCGTCACACCAAAGCCAATAATACAACAAAAACTTGATGCTATTCTTTAATTTTAGCCTAACCCGGTTAAGGGAGTGATAAATACCTAAATCAAAAATTATATTTTTGGAGGTGATATTATGGCTTTAGTACCATGGGAACCCAAAGAAATGAAACACTTAAAAAATCTTTTTGATGAATTCTTTGATTTTGAGATCATGCCCCAGAGCCGGAGCTTGAGAAAAAGATGGTTAGAGGGAGGGGAATGGTCTCCGCTGGTTGATGTAATCGATAAAAAAGACAGGATCGTGATTAAGGCTGAACTTCCGGGGGTAGATAAAAAAGACGTAAAGATCTCTCTGAGTGAAAATACCCTAACTATCCGGGGAGAAAGAAAAGAAGAAAAAGAAACCAAAAAAGAAGATTACTACTGCTGTGAAAGGGCTTTTGGAAGTTATTCCAGAACTATTGCCCTCCCGGTAGAAGTGGATAAAACCAAAGCAAAAGCTTCTTGTAAAAACGGGATATTAGAGATTGTTCTCCCTAAAACTGAAGAAGTTAAGCCAAAAGAGATAGAGATTAAACCTGAATAATAAAGAATTACAACTAACTCACTCCCTTAACTTTTTATAAAATAGGGGCGTATAAAGCAATACGCCCCTATTTGAATAATTCTATTTTTGCTCTCCCTCTTTCTTTTTACTTTCAGTAAGCAGTATATTTAAATCTAATATACTTTTTTGTATCTCAATCAATTTATTTTTTATATTGTTTAATTCTTCGCTATCGGCACCACCATTAGTCTTGTATCCCAATCTCTGGAACGTTGGTAAGAATATTGATTTTAGTTTTTCGATACTCTCTTCTATCTCTCGAAGCTCTTTACTTCTTCTATCTATCTCTAATCTTCCACTAGGCAAAACCCTTTCCCCTTCAACAGATAAACTTTCCCCTAATTCCGGGATATGGGTTGCAATATTTAATTCCTCTTCAATTTTCCTGGAAATCTCTTCGATTGCCTCCTCTTCTCCGTGGACCACAAATATTTTTTGGGGTCTATTTTTAAAACTTTTTATCCACTGTATTATCCCTTCCCGGTCGGCATGCCCTGAAAAACCCTCCAAAGAGCATATTTCAGCATTTACCTGGATTTCTTCCCTAAATATTTTGACCACTTTTTCGCCTTCTTTTATCCTTCTGCCCAAAGTGCCGTTGGCTTGATAGCCGACAAATACGATACTGGATTCCTTTCTCCACAGATTATGTTTTAGATGATGTTTTATTCTTCCGGCAGTACACATCCCGCTGGCTGAAATTATTACTTTGCTTTCTTTGGAAAAATTTATCTGCTTAGATTCTTCTGCGGTACGCGTAAACTTTAAATTACGAAAATCTAAAGGATTATTTCCTATATTTATAAGTTTTAAGGTATCTTCATCAAAGCAGTCCGGATTTCTTAAAAATATCTCTGTCGCTGAAATGGTTAGCGGACTATCTACATAAACCGGCACACTTAAAAAATCCTGATCTTCAGTTTTAGTATATTTAGTATAATATTTGTTTAACTCATAGATTATATCCTGGGCTCTTTCCACTGCAAAAGAAGGAATTACCACATTTCCGCCCCTTTTTACGGTAGTATTGATAATAGAGATTAATTCTTTGGCATCATCTTCTGAAGGGTGGTGCAGTTTATTTCCATAAGTAGATTCTACAATTAGATAATCTGCTTCATTAATAAGAGAAGGGTCTCTCAAAATTGGCCTGTCCTGCCTTCCTAAATCTCCCGAAAATACCAATTTGGTTTCCCTGTTATCTTCTTTTATCCACAATTCAATTATAGCGGACCCCAATATATGCCCGGCATCTCTAAATCTTAAAGTAACTTCTTCGTTTAGTTCTATTTTCTGGTCATATAAAACCGACTTAAAATATCTCAGGCTCTCTTCCGCCTCTTCCACGGTATAAAGAGGTTCTCTCAACTTTTCTCCTGACCTTCTTCTCTTCCGGTTGTCCCATTCGTTTTCCATCTCCTGAATATGTCCGCTATCCGGGAGCATGATAGAACATAGATCAGTAGTTGCTTTAGTAGCATATATATTACCTTTAAAACCTTTCTTTGTCAGCTTAGGTATTCTTCCGCTGTGGTCTATATGGGCATGAGATAGAACCATGAAATCTATCTCTTTAGGATTAAAGCTGAAGGGTTCGTAGTTCATCCGGTTAATCGGTTTGCCCCCTTGAAACATTCCACAATCTATTAAAAATTTAGTATTTCTGGTTTCAATTAAGTAGTTAGACCCGGTAACTATTTTGGCAGCGCCCAAAAAAGATATTTTCATCTTAGTTCTCCTCTCTATAAATCTAGAATCTCAGCTATCTTTGTCCTTATTTCCCCTTTTTCGCAAACCATTCTATGCCGAATTGGTTTTTTTTCAATATCCTTTATCCCCGGAGGAATGGGGGTCTGGGCTAAATCGGACATCTTCTCTATTAATTCAAAATCATTATATTTTTTGTACCGGCTATCTATTGATTCCATCACACTTTTAGTAAATTTAAAAGGACTGGCGGTGGCAACAATAACTGTCCTGGTCTTATCCCCGGTTTCTTTGATATATTTTTTATACACTGCATACGCTACTGCTGTATGAGGGTCTATTAAATATTTCGACTCCTCGAATATCTCTTTTATGCATTGACGGGATTCTTCCTGGGGGGCAAAGCCGCCATAGAAATCCCTTAATTTTTTCTTCATTTGGGGATCTATCCGGTAATAACCCTTCTCTTTTAAAGAATTCATTAACTCCTTTACCTTTTGGGCCTCCCTTTCGCTTATCGCCCATAGTAATCTTTCCAGATTACTGGATACCAGGATATCCATCGAAGGAGAAATGGTCATAATTAGTTCTCTTCGTTTATCATAGACTCCGGTCTCAAAAAAATCTGCCAGTACTTTATTTTCATTGGAAGCACAGATTAATTTGTTAACCGGCAATCCCATCTCTTTAGCATAGTAAGCCGCCAGAATATCTCCGAAGTTACCGGTAGGAACAGCTATATTTATCTTTTCACCGTCTTTAATTTCGCCCTCAGCTAACATATTCAAATAAGCATAAAAGTAATATGCTATCTGGGGAATTAGGCGGCCTATATTTATAGAATTTGCCGAAGAAAAGACATAGTTTTTCTCTCCTATCTTTTTATTGAAGACCGGGTCTTCGAATATCTCCTTTACCTCTCTCTGGGCATCATCAAAATTTCCTTTTAGGCCTATAACATAAGTGTTCGCCCCCTCCTGGGTGAGCATCTGCCTTTCTTGTATCTTGCTGACTCCTTTATAAGGGAAAAATACTATTATTTTGGTCCCTTCTACATTAGCAAAGCCCTGAAGGGCAGCTTTCCCGGTATCACCAGAGGTAGCGGTTAAAATAACTATTTCCCGGTTAAAATTTAATTTCCGGGCAGCTTTTTTTAAAAGATGGGGGAGCAGGGATAAGGCCATATCTTTAAAAGCCAGGGTCAGGCCGTGATAAAGTTCTAAAAAATATACTCCCATCTTTTTACTGAGGGGAGCAATGATCTCGGTATCAAACTTATTGTCATAGGCTTTATTTATACAATCTTTTAACTCATCTTGACGGTAATCGGTTAAAAATTCCTTCATTGTCAAAAAGGCTAATTCTTTATAATCAGTATTTTTTAATTTGAATAAATCCCTGTTTATCTGAGGAATCGCCTCGGGAACAAACAATCCACCATCATCGGCAATGCCTTTAATAATTGCCTCTGTGGATAAGACTCTCTTCTTATCCCCCCGGGTACTTTTATAATAAAGATTATTCTTTTGCAT
>JAYEJO010000089.1:0-3115 GCA_034660595.1 Candidatus Caldatribacteriota bacterium | reverse complement strand
CGTCGCATTTCTTCTCCTGTTACTTCGCCATAAAGCTCTATATAGGGTTTTGCCGGATTGGCTAAAATCTTGGGAAAGAGAACTTCTTCTATCTGAAAAAAACCAACCGATTCGGTCATCTCTACAACTATTCTAATCGGCTTCTCTTCTCCTTTTGTAATTTCCACCCTCTCAATAGAATTGGCAGAATACTTGTGAATATCCCCTACTTTGGGGGCGCGGGATATGAGAAAAATAATCCGTGCCCTGCCCTTTTCCATATCACACCCGTCTCCGATCGATACCAGCCCAGCTTCCAGAGAATGAATATCCTGAGTAGCCATATGTCCTGCAATGCCTTCAACGATTAGAGAATGGATAATGGTTTTTTTCTCAATATCTTTATCGTAAATCCTGGCCAGGGTTCTCTCGATAATCGGCGTGGCCAGAATAACCCCTAAAATTTCATGATTGTCTCGGCTTACCGACATACCCACATCGTGTAACAAAGATGATACTAATACCGCCACTTTACTATCTTCTACGGTGCCAATATTTTCTTCTTCCAGGTTAAATTTAATTCCGCCTTTACTTAAGATATCAAACATCATCAAAGCATTTAATGCTGTTTTATTCATATGCACCGGACCGTGGTCATTGTAGCCCAATCTTTTTATAGATACTGTGTTGGCATAATTCCGTAAAGCCTGTGCTTCTTGATCATTAAAAATTAAAGAAGCTGCTATGGCCGGTTTCCCGCTCAGCATGGCCAATATTTCATTTTCTGTCTCTATCTCTTTAGGTGATTTTCTCATTTTTACTCCCCCTTCCGTCTATAATCTATGAAATCATTTATAGATATTTTTTAACTATATTCTAACTATTACCATAACGAGAGCACTTAAGGTAATAATTATTAGGGGTAAAATTAGCATTTTATACATTTTCCCCATATTTGCTTTGAAATAATTTCTGGTTACCACCAAACACAAATGCATGGGGGAAATCATTACTCCCGCAAAACTACCGGTAAAGGCTAACATAGCATAATATAGATTTGGTTCTCCTTGAACAATTATCGGTAAAAGAACCGGTAATCCTATCCCCAGCGCTGCAGTACTTATTCCAGTCATCATGCCGATAAAAAAGGGAATACTAAATAAAACAATAAAAGGATGAACTCCTAATTTAGCAAATGCTTCCGGGATTATCTCTATCCCTCCCGAAACCTGGAGTATCCTTTTAAAAATCATAATACTGGCGATTAAAATCACCACACTTAAGTCTACATCATTTCTAATAATTTCCTTTAATATTTTTAGACTTAATTTGTTTACATTCAAAAAAACTAAAGACAAAATCACTATTAGCAAAGAAAACAATAAATCTGTTTTTGTCCCCAGAACCAAAATTATAATAAGCAGAATGGGCCAGATTCCAAAAAACAATTTTTTTAGATTAAGTAAAATATCTTTTTTATTAATAAGGGTGGTATCTTTTTTTAAATTTTTATATTCCCAAACAAAGCCTACTATTACAGTTGCAACAGTCAAGGGAAATTGAACTAAAATAACTTCTTGAATTTCTACTTCCAATAAGCCGGCAAATAATATAATACCCGGAAATAGAGGCCAGACAAATTCCCAAATATGACGAAACCAATAATTTACAAAAGTCTCCTCTTCGGGAGTAAGTCCTACCCGGCCTCCTACCTCTTTAACCATGGGAGCAGAAAACATCGCCCCGGCAGGCATGGGAATTAAGCCTAATAAAGCCGGAATAAAAGCCAATATAAGCCTATAGTCTTTAACCAGTCCCTGAAGAGAATCGACTAAATCTCTTAGGCTTTCTACCTTTCTTAAAACACCGCTTAGGATATAAACCAGTACAATTATCCCAATTAATTTTAAAGTATCCGGGTCAATTAAGGCTAAAATAAAATTGTTCCCTATCTGAATCGGGCTTAAATTAAAGAACACTCCTGCTAGCAAGGAAGCCAATAGTATAACGTATTCTAAGTTCCATTTCTTTTTTATCAAAAGAATAATTACTGCGATTACTACTAATAATTTTATAATTTCTGTCACTTTAATTTCACCAATTTACTCTTTCTCTATTTTTTTTCTGTTTTTTTCTGTTTTTCTTCCTTTATTTTCTTTGTTTCTTCTTTAAATTTAACACCCTGAACATTAACATTAACCCTAAGAATTTCTAAGCCGGTCATGGAACAGACAGCGTCTTTTACTCTACGCTGTACTTCTTCAGCTACTTTAAAAATCCCTACTTCGTAGGCAGTAATAATAGGGATAGTAATTGTCGCTTCTCCCGGTTTCATCCATACTTCCACACCTTTATCCAAATCCTTACGGGATAATATATTGGGCGATTTCCCCTTATGACCGCTGACAATACCAACCACTCCTCTAACTTTTATAGTTTCTAAAGCAGCAATTACAGATACTACCTCTTTAGAAACCGTTACATTTCCTAATTCTTGTTCTGGGGGATTACCCTTAATAACCTGTTTATCTGGCATTCTTATTCACCACCCTTTTTTAAAACTTATTTAAATTATTTTTTTTCTTCGTAAAATATTTTATCTATGTGTATTTTAATTTCCTTCGCCTCTATCCCGCTTGTTTCCAAGAGATATTCTTTTACTTTTCGTTGCACTTTCTCTGAAAGTTCAGGAATATTTACATCCTGCTTTACGGAAAGGTGAAGGTCTATATTTATTCCTCCAGACTTTAAGATGTTAACCGCCGGCCTGGTTTCCGTAATCTCTCCCATCCCTTTAACTACCTTTAAAGTTAAACGTTTTATAGAATCAATAGAAATTTTAATTTCCCCAAAAGAAGTCTTTTGAACTACAGATAAATTTCCTTTGTTAATTTGGGTCTTTTGCCAGATTAAATAAACAGCTAAAAAAATTAATAAAGCTCCCACTAGACCTAAAATAATCTGGTTGAAGATATTAGAGTAGATCAAATAATTTGTTTTAAAGAAAAAATATTCTAAGGAAAACAATCTCATAGAAAGAGCCAAAAAAATCCCCGAGATAAAAACTGTAACCACTAAAAACAAAACAAAAATTAAATTATTAAAACTATCTTTACTCATTTTAAACCATCCTTTC
>JAYEJO010000088.1:9750-13950 GCA_034660595.1 Candidatus Caldatribacteriota bacterium | reverse complement strand
CCTCTACAGTGGCTTTTAATTAAATAAATTTTTAAAGGAGGTAGACAATTTCGATGTTAAAGAAAAGAAATATTCTTAGGGTTAAATTGTGGTTGTTTGTTTTGATATTTTTAATGATTTTTCCTGGAGTAAGTATGACACAGGAGGTAGCTAAGGAATCAGAATATCTACAGAAGATTGCTATATGCAAGGATATTTTAGAAAAGAATCCTGTACAAGAGACTCTATTTTTTACTCCCCAGGATGAAAAAGTAGTTACCTGGTTTAGATTTTCTTATAATTCACCAGAAAAAGTTATCCTCCGGTGGGAATGGATTACCCCTCAAGGGGAATTATATCATCAAGGCAAAGTAGAAATGGAACCCGGTGAATATAAGAATTATCGGACCTGGTACTGGATAAACATTAAGGATAGGTACGCCTCTAAGCTTATAGGAGAGTGGAAGGTAAAAGTATATATCAATGATATTTTTTTGGTGGAGAGATATTTCTTTATAGAAGAACCTTTTAGAAAAAATGATTGATCTTTTTAAATAATAGTTTAAAAAATTTAAAGATAAAAAAATAATTATAGGAAATGAAAAAATTTTTAATCTGTTGTTAATTAATCCCTGGATTTATGATTTTACGGCTTATGATTTTTGGTCTAAACCCTTAGGACTATTGTATATTGCCAGCATCTTAAGAGAGCAGGGTTATGAGATTAGTTACATAGACTGTATGGACCGTTATAATCGGGAGATTTTAAAGTTAAAGAATAGAGAATTTCCTAAAAAGGATGAATTTGGCCGGGGTCCTTTCTATAAAGAAGAAGTCAAAAAACCTGCAATTTTAAAAAATATACCCCGCCGATATAGCCGATATGGGATTACCGAAGAAATTTTCCTGAATAAATTAAAAAAGTTGCCTTCACCCCAGGCAGTATTGATTACCTCTATTATGACCTACTGGTATCCCGGGGCGTTTAGGGTGATAGAGATAATTAAAAAAAATTTTCCCGATATCCCCATAATTTTAGGAGGGGTCTACGCTAGTTTATGTTTTGAGCATGCTTTTAAATTTTCCGGGGCTGATTATGTAATAAAAGGAAATAATATAAGAGATTGGTTAAAAATATTAGAACAACACGCTGGGGATAAAAATAATTATTCAAAATACGAAAAAGGGTTAGATAACCTGCCTTATCCGGCCTGGGACCTCTATTCTAATCTTGATTATATCCCTATCTTATCCTCTCGGGGCTGTCCTTACCGTTGCAGTTATTGTGCTTCTTTTAAAATAAATCCCAAACTGGAGTTTAGAAACCCCGAAGAAGTTGTAAAAGAGATAGAATATTGGAACAAGAGAAGAGGAATAAAAGATTTTATCTTTTATGATGATGCCTTGTTGATAAATTCGGAAGATAATTTTCTGGTTATTTTAGAGGAATTAATCAATAAAAAACTGGCCATCAGGCTTCATACTCCTAATGGAATTCATGCCCGAATGATAAATAAAGAAATAGCTTACAAGATGTACCAGGCAGGAGTAGAGACCATCAGGTTGGGGTTTGAGACAGTAGATCCCCGAGTCCAGTCAGATACAGGAGGGAAGATCACTAATATTGAATTTAAAAAGGCGGTGAATTGCCTTTTAGAAGCAGGATTTAAGCGGTCTCAGATTGGTGCCTATCTTTTAATCGGGATACCCGGACAGGATGTTCAGGAAATTATTGATTCCATCTGTTTTGTGATAGATTGTGGTGCCCATCCGCGTTTAGCTAAGTTTTCGGCCATTCCGGGTACAAAGATCTGGAACGAAGCCAGGACTTATTTTAATTTTAAGGGAGATGTTGACCCTCTTTTTCATAATGACGCGCTTTTACCTTATTTATCACCTGATATTACAATTAAAGCTTATCAGCAAATAAAAGCAATAGCGAAAATATAAAATAATATAAACTAAATGTGTTATAATTGAAATAAAATGTACCATAGGTTTTCGAATATAATAATCGGAGGTGATTTAAGAAAAATAGGTTATCCCCAAGCAGTAAAAGTAAACAAGAGTAAGAAACAAAAGTAGACAAAAATAGCATACATAGATTAGTGGATGTGGATATTTTATAAAGCAGTTAATATTATAAGGAGGAGAAACGAATGGAACTATTAAAAGTCTCATCTAAGTCGAATCCTAAAGCAGTAGCCGGTGCCTTATCGGGAGTAATACGGGAAGAAGGAAAAGCAGAATTACAAGCTATTGGAGCAGGGGCAGTAAATCAGGCAATTAAAGCGATTGCTATTGCTCGAGGTTTTACCGCAACCAGTGGTGTTGATTTAATCTGTATACCGGCTTTTGTAGATGTAGAAATTGAAGGAGAAGAGAGAACAGCTATTAAATTTTTGGTCAAACCCGGATAAAAGATTATATTACTGATGTCACTCCAGGTAAAAAGTGACAGGAAGAATTAAGAAGTTATTAAAAATACGGGGTTAGTTTAGAAAGTAATTTATAGCTAAAGTGATTTTACAGAAAGAGAGGATTTAAAAAATATTAGAGTAAGGGAGGAGAATTAAGATTAGTATGGATAAAAAAAAGGAGAAAAAAGAGAAAATAGAGAAGATGCCTGCCCAGAAAACCGAAAAAATAACTGGGGAAATAAAGAAAGAAGAGAAGAAAGAAGAGAAAGTTAAATCCAAAGAAATTTTGGGAGAAGTTAATATTGTACCAGAGGTGATAGCGACCATAATTAGTAGAACTGTAATTAGTATTCCCGGGGTAGCCGGATTAGCTACTCGCGCTAAAGGGGGGATAGGAACTTTGTTGGGGACCAAAGAATTAGAAAAAGGGATTAATGTTGACCTTAGAGAAAATAAAGAAGTTTCTACCACTATTTCGGTTATTTTAGAGTATGGTTCCATAATAATTGATGTGGCTAAAGAGATTCAGAAAAAGGTAAAAGGGGAATTAGAGGCTAAGACCGGACTTAAAGTTACCGGGATAAATGTAAATATTCAGGGTGTGCATATAGAAGAAAAGAAATAATTAATATATCAAAAAAATAGGCCTATCAGGTTTAAAGAAATTCCCTGAATAGGCCTATTTACAGTAAAATATTGATAATATAATTAAAAAATATTTTTATTTTACTTTCTCTTTTAATTCCTTACCTGCTTTGAAGAAAGGTACGCTCATAGCCTTTACTTGGATTTTTTCGCCAGTACGTGGATTTCTAGCTTCTCGAGCTTTTCTTTGTCTTACACCAAAGGTCCCGAATCCTACTAATCTAACTGCGTCACCCTTGGCTAAGCAAGCAGTAATATTTTCGAATACACATTCAACAACTATTTTTGCTTCACGTTTGGTACAACCAACATCACCTGCTACCATATCAATTAATTCGCCCTTGTTCACTATTTTCACCTCCTTTCATTTTTAAAACGAAATGCCCTATAAAAATAGGGGTAAAATATAAGTATTTCTAAGCATTTCATAATCACTACTAATATAGTATACGACAGGCATTTTTAAAATCCTTCTTTTTTTAGAAATTATTTTTAATTTTTTTAGAAAAAATAGCACTTTCAAACATTTTTTAGTAAATTTAGTCCAAATTATCATTCTGGAGATAGGGCTATTAATTGTAAAATAGAAATATGTTGAGTAATTATAAAAGAAATTGCTATATATTGCAAGCGTTTTAACCCATTAAAGGTAATTTAATTGTAAAAACAGTCACAAAGTCTTTAGTTGTCTCCGGTTTTTAGGTGTTTGGTTAGGAAGTAATCTAGTGTTTCTTTGATTTTGTGGGATATTTTAATTGCTTTTTTATGGTATAATAAAAAACAAGTGGATAACGTGAGAATAGTTAGATAGTTATCCAGTTTACCAGTTATTTTAGTTGCTAGTTAGTTAATGCAAGATGCAAGTTGTAAGATTATTCAGTTAACCTGTTTACCGTTGACCAGTAAGTTTTGTAATATGTAATATGTGATAAGTAATCAGTAACCTGAAGCCTCACACTTATTACTAATTACATATTACTCATTACTGTTTTTCTATACGCTAAACGCTACCCGCTCTACGCTATACTAAATACGCGATACGCAATACGAAAATAAAAAGGAGGATTTTAAAGATGTTAAGAAGTATTTTGTTTCAGAAGAAAGAACAAATATTTGCTTGCATTTTTGTTGCTCTAATAGTTTTTCTTTGGTTGGG
>JAYEJO010000088.1:0-9650 GCA_034660595.1 Candidatus Caldatribacteriota bacterium | reverse complement strand
AATACGCGATACGCAATACGAAAATAAAAAGGAGGATTTTAAAGATGTTAAGAAGTATTTTGTTTCAGAAGAAAGAACAAATATTTGCTTGCATTTTTGTTGCTCTAATAGTTTTTCTTTGGTTGGGTATTTCCGGAATTAATTTTGCTCAAAGCCCCAGTCCGGAGGAAGTTGAAAAGATGAAAAGCATCCAGATTATCAATCCTCATCCCCCATTTTCTCTTAGATTATGGTTGGATAAAGAGCAGGGAGCTACCTATGCACCCGGGGAGAGAATTAAGATTTCCTTCCAGACCTCTCGGGATTCCTTTGTGACGCTTTATAACTATGATACCGAAGGTAGAGTGAAAATTATCTTCCCCAACCAGTATTCACCACATAATTTTGTAAGAGCGGGGGAAATTAGTTTTGTTGAAGGGCGAATTGTCCCAAATACCAGGCCGGGGATTGAATACGTTCAAGGGTTCGCTACCACCAGACCAATATTTATTGGTGATAAGGAAAAAAATCTAATTTCTAAAGAATTTATGCCAGAAATAAGTAAAGATTTTAAAAACTTTACCATTGCCATTAAGGGCATAATAGTATCCCTCCCTCCCACCACTTGGACTTCGAGTAATCTGTTAAGTTATACGGTAAGGCCAATAACTCCGCCTCCTACTTATTATGGCAGAATTATAGCAACTTCCCATCCTCAAGGGGCAAAAGTATATCTGGATAACGTTTATAAAGGGGTGACTCCCTTAAACTTAGACAGAGTTACTGCAGGTCAGCACCGGATTAAACTGGCAATGGCAGGTTACCAGGATTGGAGCAGTTATGTCTCGGTTTCACCTTCTCGAACCACTACCGTTTCTGCTGATTTAATTCCTTTACCTGTATATGGTTCGATTTCTGTCTATTGTAATCAGGGTAATGCTAAGATTTATTTAGATGGAAATTACCAGAAAAGAACTTATGCTAACCAGTCGGTAGAAATAAGGAATGTTAAACAGGGTTATCACGAATTAATGATTACCAAAGAAGGTTATCAGAAATGGGTTAGTAATATTTTGGTTATAGCTAACCAAACTCGTATGGTCTCTGCTTATTTAGTTCCCGAAATCAACTATGGTTCCCTTGCCGTTTACTGTAATATAAGCGGTGCAAAAATATTTTTAAATGGAACCTATAAAACAACAACTCTTTCTTCTCAACCAAAAATCTTGGAGGAAATTAAAGAAGGGAAATATGAAATTACTCTAATTAAGGATGGATATAGAACCTGGGTAGAAGATATATGGGTGTATGCCGGCGAAACTACTTCTCTCTATGTTGAAATGAAGAAAATAGAATATTAAAATAATTTTAATGAAAAATGTTCTGTAAGTTAATGTTAAAAGCAGATTAGAAGTTGCCCTAATCTGCTTTTAACTAAAGTTTATTTTTTATCCTAATTTAAGCAATTTCCTTATTAATTTTTTATTAATAACCGGTTATTTTTATTTTTTAAATAGATGTAAATTTATTAGAAGGAGGAAGCAATAAATATGAATGAAGAAGTAGATGTAGTAATTATCGGAGGAGGACCTGGCGGATATGTAGCTGCCATAAAAGCCGCCCATTTAGGATTAAAGGCGGTTCTGGTGGAAAAGGATAAGTTAGGGGGAGTCTGCTTAAACAGAGGTTGTATTCCCACCAAAGCTTTGGTAAGTACTGCAGAGCTATTAAATTATCTCCAAAGGGCTGGGGAATTCGGGATTCAGGTTAAAGATTATTCTATCGATTTTCCTGCCATAATGAAGCGGAAAGATCTGATAACCCAGAGATTGTCTTTAGGTGTAGAACAGCTGATGAAAGCCAATCGGGTAAGAGTAATAAGAGGAGAAGGGCAGATAATTGAACCGGGGACAGTAGAAGTACTTGATGCGGAAGGGCAAAAAGAAGTGATAAAGACCAAAAATATCATTATCGCTACCGGTTCAAAAGTGATGAAACTTCCTATTCCGGGTATAGATAGTGAAGGAGTGATAACCAGTGATGAAGCTCTATCCCTGAGTGAGCTGCCCTCTAAGATGATAATTATCGGGGGAGGAGTGGTAGGTATAGAATTCGCCGGTATCTTTAAAGCTTTGGGAGTGGAAGTTACTGTAGTAGAGATGCTCCCCAGAATTTTACTCCCCGTAGATGAGGAGATAGCCCGTAGACTTACTCAGATTCTAAAAAGAAAAGGGATTGAGATTCTTACTGATTGCAAAGTTAAGGAGATAAAGGAGAACCATCAGAATTTAGAAGTTCTGGTTTCCACTACTGATGGAGAGAAGAAATTAGAGACCGAAAAGGTCCTGTTAGCTGCCGGTAGAGTACCTGAACTGGGGGATATAGATGTCCAGAGACTGGGTATCGAATTAGATAAAGGAGCGATTAAAGTTGATGAAAAGATGATGACTAATATTCCCGGTATCTATGCGGTCGGAGATGTGGTGGGCAAGATAATGTTAGCTCATGTCGCTTCCCGAGAAGGAATAGTTGCGGTAGAGAACATCTCGGGCAAAGAGGATTTGATGGATTATAAAGTGGTGCCTAATTGTGTATTTTCTATACCCGAGGTAGCCAGTGTAGGGCTGACTGAAGAGGAAGCCCGGAAAGAAAATGATAATATTATGGTCTCTAAATTTCCCTTTATGGCCAATGGCAAGGCCCTGGGTATGGGAGAGACCGAGGGGATGGTAAAGATAATTGCCGATGCTGATACTTCTGAGCTTTTGGGTCTGCACATCTTAGGGGCTCACGCCAGTGACCTGATTGCTGAAGGGACCCTGGCTCTATCTATGGAGGCCACCGCCGAAGAGATTGTAAATACTATCCATGCCCATCCCACCCTGGCAGAGGCCATTGCCGAAGCAGCTGAAGGGATATTAGGGAAACCCATCCACCTGGCCAGAGGATAATTTATTATTTGTTAAATAAAACATAGCTTCCTAAATTTCTCTGAATAAAAAAAGATAAGATAGGGGAAAATTAAATATGACCCCATAAAAGTTATCTTATAAAGGAGATATAAGTTATGAAAAAATTTGTAATTATTAAATTATTATTGTGCCTGATACTAATTTCTTTTTTGTCTGTAGATTATGCATCAGGTGAAAATAAGGGAGATGCGATTACCTGGAACAAGACCTTTGGCGGAAGTAGTGAGGACATGGGGTTTTCTATTATCCAGACTAAAAATGGAGGATATGCAATAGCTGGATATACAGTATTGCCAAGAAGAGAAAAAAAGGATGACTGGAGAACAAAACTAGGATATATAATATTAGAAAAATCTTATAAACAGGATTTTTGGATAATAAAACTTGATAAGAATGGAAATATGGAATGGGATGAGGCTTTTGGTGAGGAAGAGACTGATGTGGCCAGATCTATTATTCAGACCAAAGATGGAGGGTATGCAGTAGTTGGATCTATTTGGACAAAATACGCAAGCAAACAGGATTTCTGGTTAATAAAGCTTGACGAGAACGGGGATAAAGAATGGGAGAAAACTTTTGATAAAGATGAACATGATATAGCATATTCTATTATCGATACCAAAGATGGAGGTTATGCAATTGCCGGCGGTACAGGAAAAAGATTCTGGGGAGAGGTAAATTGCTGGGTGATAAAACTTGATGCTAAAGGAAATATGGAATGGGATAATAACTTTGGAGGAACAGGTTGGGATGAAATATATTCTATTATCCAGACCAAAGGTGGGAGTTTTATTGCTGCCGGGAGTGTATGGTCAAAAGGCGCGGGGAGAGGAGACGTTTGTGTAGTAAAACTTGACAGAAGAGGGTACCTGGTTTGGACCAAGACTTTTGGGGGAAGCGATTATGATGAGGCCCGCTCTATTATTCAAACTGATGATGGAGGATATGCTGTTGCCGGATTTACGATATTAGAAGATACAGGAGATAGAGATGTCTGGGTAATAAAACTGGATAAAGAAGGTAATAAGATTTGGGATAAAACCCTTGGTGGGACGAGTGAAGATTGGGCAAATTCTATTATTCAGACTGAAGACAGAGGCTATATGGTCGCTGGTTGGACAAGCTCAATGGGTGCAGGCAAGACCGATGTTTGGATAATAAAACTTAACAAAAGAGGAGACCTGGTATGGGATAAGACCTTTGGAGGAAGTAAAGATGATGAGGCCCATTCTATCGTTCAAACTGAAGATGGGGGTTATGCTGTTGCCGGTTGGACGAAATCAAAAGGAGCAGGAAATTCAGATGTCTGGGTAATAAAGCTCGATAGAAATGGTAATTTACAATAAAAATCTATGGGGATAATGAAAAGAAATAGGAAAATTTATCTTTAATGAAACGTGATAGAGAAGAAAAGAAATATATGAGAAAAATCTATCTGGATACTAATCTGCAAATTATATTTGGAATAACTCTTACCTATATTATGGGAGTTGCCAGTATTACTCCTGCTTTCCCCAAGATAATCAAAGAGCTTAATATATCAGCCAAGGATATCGGGCTTTTAATTACTATTTTTTCCTTCCCCGGTATTCTATTAACTCCCTTTTTAGGAGTAGTTGCCGACCGATGGGGCAGGAAGAAGATAATCTTTCCCTCTTTGATGTTATTTGGTATAGCTGGAGGATTATGTTTTTTTGTACGTGATTTTAAACTATTGTTGATATTGCGTTTAATTCAAGGAATAGGGGCAGCTCCCCTGGGCTCTTTAACTGTTACCATTATTGGAGATCTTTATTCCAAAAAAGAACTCACAGCCGCAATGGGCTATAATTCCAGTATTCGAAGTATAGGTTCAGCAGGTTATCCGGCTATTGGCGGAGCTCTGGCAATGATGGGCTGGCATTATCCTTTTATCTTACCTGTAATAGCTGTTCCCATAGGATTTTTGGTATTATTCAATCTAAAAACTCCGGAACCTGCAAATGAACTTCATATTAGCGAACATCTGAATATCGTCTGGAAAAAATTAAGAAATCGCCAGGTTGTCGGACTGTTAGTTATTGGTATTATTATCTTTGTCATACTTTTCGGCTCATACATGACCTACTTTCCCCTTTTATTGGGAAATTCATTTGCTGCATCTCCTCTTATTATCGGCTTGTTTATGGCTGGCGTATCTCTTATCGCTGCCTTTACCTCTTCTCAACTGGGAAAAATTACCAGTTTCTTTTCAGAAAGAACTATATTAAAAATATCTTTTGTTCTCTATGCCCTGGCCTTATCAATAATTCCTTTTATCCCTCGGATTGAATTGTTTTTTATTCCTATTCTTATTTTTGGGATTGCTCATGGTATGAGTATTCCTGTTATTCAGGCCTTCTTGGCAAGGGCGGCCCCTCTGAAATACCGGGCTACCTTTATGTCGGTAAGTGGGATGACTTTTCGGGTGGGGCAGACTCTGGGGCCGTTTTTGATGGGAGTGGTTATAGGCATTTGGGGAATAGGCGGAGTGTTTTATGCCGGGGCAGGATTATCAATAGCTATGTTTATAATAATGTTTATGCTAAAATAATATAAAATTGAACTGACTCCATTTTAAAATAAGGAGGGAACTATGAGGTTAACTGTAAAAGATGTAGATAAATGTATTGGCTGCCAGAGTTGTATGTTTGCCTGTGCCCGGCGAAAAGGTGAGGCAGGTTTAGCCAGATCCAGTATAGAGATAAGGTCTGCCGGGGGGATGGAACGAGGATTTATCGTAGTGGTCTGTCGGGCCTGTTCCGACCCACCCTGTGCCAAAGTATGTCCTACCGGTGCTTTGGTGCCTAAGGAAGGCGGAGGGGTAAAGCTGGATATTACCAAGTGTATTGGATGCGGATATTGTAAAGATGCCTGTATTATAGGCGCTATATTTTGGGATGATGAAATCAACAAGCCGATGGTGTGTACCTATTGCGGTTATTGTGCGAAATTCTGTCCTCATGAGGTACTGGAATTAGAAAAGGGGGATGACCGAAATGCTTAAAGGTGATGTTTTGGCCAATGTTCTTTATATAGATCTTTCTCAGAAAAAATATTGGGTAGAAAGAAAAGAAGATCTTTTTGAAAAATACTTAGGGGGCGCGGGAGTAGCTACTCAGCTTCTTAAAGAAGAATGTCCCGCCGGCAGTGACCCTTTAGGCCCGGATAATCCTATTATATTTGCAGTCGGACCCTTGACAGGTTTATTCCCTCTGGCCTCAAAGACCGTGGCTATGTTTAAATCTCCTCATACCGGTAATCTGGGAGAGAGCCACTGTGGGGGGCGGAGTGCGGTAGCTCTTCGTTTAGCGGGATATGGGGCAATGGTAATAAAAGGAGCAAGTTCTACTCCTTTATATTTAGCCATTCATGGTGACCGAATCTATTTCAGGGATGCTTCCGCCTTATGGGGGATGACTAACAGTTTTACGGTAGGAAGAATTATTCGACAAAATGAACCGGCAACAGGATTAAGGACTATAATGCGGATAGGCGGAGCAGGTGAGAAGTTAATACCTTATGCCTGTGTTACCACTGAAACTTACCGGCATTTTGGCAGGTTAGGCTTGGGAGCGGTGTTTGGCAGTAAAAAATTGAAGGCAGTAGTGATATCCGGTAAACATTCTCTTCCTACCCGGGATAAAACCCAATACCGGAAAATATATGATCATATCTATAAGGCGGCTACGTCCTCACCGGTGATGAAGAAATACCATGACCTCGGGACTGCCGGGAATGTCCTTCCCTTAAATGAATTAGGCGGACTTCCTACCCGCAATCTTAAAGAAGCAAAATTTGAAGGAGCTTTGAATATATCCGGAGAGAAGTTGGCCGAGGGATATTTAGGCCGTCGATTAGCCTGCTCTCATTGTCCGGTAGGCTGTATTCATATTGCCGCACTCAGGGAGCCTTATGAGGATGAATCATATTTCTATAAAACATCCATGATTTCTTATGATTATGAACCTATTTATTCCCTGGGGTCAATGTTGGGTATATCTGATGCTGAAGGACTCTTAAAACTGATTGACCAGATAGAAAGATTAGGTCTGGACTCTATGAGCACCGGGGTAATTTTAGCCTGGGCTACAGAGGCTCAAGAGAGAGAGATTATTTCTGAAAAAGAGACTAATGGCCTCAAATTTAGCTGGGGAGACTATTGCTCTTATATAAAAGCAGTACAATTTATTTTTAAACAACCGAACCAGTTCTATAAGGCCCTGGCACTGGGAGTCGAATATACTGCCCAACAATACGGAGGAGAAGACTTCGCCCTTGCTTTTGGTGGGAATGAAATGGCCGGATACCATACCGGTCCGGCTGCTCACATTGGCCTATTGATTGGTGCAAGGCACAGTCATCTGGATAATGGCGGATACAGTATAGACCAGAAGATTTTAACCAAAGAGAAAATTAGTCCCGAAAAATTGGCTAAAGAGTTGTTAACCGAAGAACGCTGGCGTCAGATACTTTCCAGTCTGGTAGTATGTTTCTTTGCCCGAGGGATATACACCCCAGAAATATGTTTTGAAGCCCTCTATTCCGCAGGTTATGATGTTGCCAAAGAAGATCTTTTAAATATAGGAGAAGAGATTCACCGCGAAAAATATCGATTTAAAATGCAGGAAGGATTTTCACTGGATAATTATCGTTTACCTGAACGTATTTTTGAAACTCCTTCTTTAGTGGGTAAAATTGACAAGACTTTTGTGGACAAAGTGGTGAAGTGTGTTAAGAATGAAATTTTTAAATAAAAGAGCTTTCAAGTGAGATAGAATAATATGCCCAAAAAATGAGAGATGCTTCCGCCTAAAACAAATATATGCCAGATAGGGTGGTGATAAGGTAATCTTTTCCATAAATAAAATATTATTCCCAAAAGATAACAAGCTCCTCCGATAAAAAGCCAGATAATCATCCCCCGGGGAACCATCTCTATCATTGGTTTGAAGGCAATGACAACAATCAATCCCATAACAACGTAAGATAAGACCAATAAGGTTTTAAGTTTGTCAAGAAGAAGTATGGTTACAGTGATACCTCCTATAGCTATACCCCAGATGATGCCGAAAAGAGCCCACCCCCAGGGACCCCGCATAAAGGTAAGAGTAATAGGGGTGTAGCTTCCTGCAATAAGAAGATAGATTGCTGAGTGGTCCAGGATTCTGAAGATATTTTTTATCTTTGGGTTTATGAAGCTATGGTAAAGAGTGGAAGATAGATAAAGCAAAATAAGCGTAGCTCCATAGATACTGAAACTCACTATTCGCCAGGCATCACCGCGCTTACTGGCGAGAACTACTAAAATTACCAGGGCGGCAATACTTAAACCAATTCCAACGCCATGAGTAATACTGTTAGCGATTTCCTCACCCAAAGTCTGAGATTTAAGTGAATGGGTTTGTGTTTTTAAAACATTTTTTTCATTTTCTAAATTTTTCATTTAATAATATTACCCCGAGTCTATGTTATAATTTAATACTGATAAAAATTTTTTAGAAAAATTATATCTGTATTATGTAATTAAATAATACTACCAAGTTAATAATACATCAAGGTTTCGTTTAAATTTATTTTCAATATCGGTTCTGCAGCTGTGTGCCGGGGGTTACTGTTTTTTCGGAATAAGTAGAAACATAATAACTCGAATGATATAAAAAAGAAGGGTGCCGAGTTTTATGGAATATGTTTTAATTTTATTTGGAATAATTTGTACTGTTATAGGAGTAATTGGTTGTATTTTTCCCGCAATTCCCGGACCTCCTCTTAGTTATGCGGCTCTTATATTGCTTCAATTTGCCAAAGAAGAGCCTGTTTTTAGTAATAGTTTCTTAGTCAGGTTTGCGGTCTTAACTATTGTAGTCTCCCTGGGCGATTATTTTCTCCCTCTGTTAGGAGCTAAAAAGTACGGTACCAGCAAGTATGGAATCTGGGGAGCAATATTAGGGATGATGGCCGGTATCATCTTCTTTCCTCCCTTTGGAATGATTTTAGGGATATTTATTGGTGCAATTGTAGGAGAGCTTATCGCCGGAAAAGAGAATTCAATGGCTTTAAAAGCCGGCCTGGCTACTTTTATCGGAAGTATGACGGCAGTTCTTATTAAACTATCTTTGTCTTTAGTGATGGCTTTCTATTTTTTTATTTATCTCTTTTATTAAATAGAATAAAACGGGCGGAGTAAGTTTTCGCATTAGACATATAAGAATTTTTTCTCTGTTTGGCGGGCTAATCCCATCTGAATAAATAGCCGGGGTGCCCCGAAACTAATCCACATACCCAATAACAGATAGCGGAAAAATCGGCTTAATTGGTAGAAAAGTTGGCCTTCTAAGGGCAATAGGAATTTTAATCCAAGATATAATATCCCTATGCCGATAACCCCAACCAGAAAACTGATTAGCCGCTGCAGCCAGTTCCCCGGTCGAATCCCTCCGATAGAAGAAGAAAAAAATAGCAGACCATAGCCAACACCGGTTAAAGCAGCCACCGAACTGATAATATCCGCTGATGATTGAAATTGTAATAAGATTACCGGAAATAGTGTAACACCAATTATTTTAAATATCATATTCCCTTGAATAGAATCGAGTTTGATCTTTAAAAATATAAAATAACTTAGACCAAGAATGAGTCCGCCAAATAACCATCCTCCCAGGACATCGGTGGGAAAATGGA
>JAYEJO010000087.1:0-13960 GCA_034660595.1 Candidatus Caldatribacteriota bacterium | reverse complement strand
TTTCTTATAAAGAAGGCAAAGGATATTGCCTGATACAATTAAATCAGACCAAACATTTAAAGGAATATATCACTGAGTGGGTATAAAAAAAAGAATGAAAATTAACCCCAAAAAACAAATATCAAAAGAATATAAAACCTCTATCGGATATTTAGAAGGGACCATATCAATCATCGTGAATACCCTTCTTTTTGGTTTAAAATACTGGGTGGGGATTAAGACTTTTTCCATAGCTATAATTGCTGATGCCTGGCATACCCTATCCGATTCGCTCACTTCTCTGGTGGTGATTATAGGTTTCAAAGTTTCATCCAAACCTGCCGATAAAAAACACCCCTTCGGTCACGGTCGGGCAGAGATAATTAGTTCTGTTATTATAGGCACCATGTTAGCAATAGTAGGTTTTAATTTTTTAATTGCCTCGATTCAGAGATTTATACATCATCAATCAGCCGTTTACGGAAATTTAGCCATAATAGTATTTGTAATTTCCGTGATAGTAAAAGAAGGGCTGGCTCAGTTTTCTATACGCGCCGGGAAAAAAATTAATTCTCAGTCACTTATTGCCGATGGCTGGCATCATAGAAGTGATGCCCTGGTGTCTTTTTTGGTTTTGGTTGGAATCTTTATGGGAGGATATTTCTGGTGGGTGGACAGCATTATGGGCATCATAGTTTCTTTGGTCATCTTTTACACCACCTACATCATTTTAAAAGAATCAATCAGCACCTTAATCGGTGAAGAACCCTCTAAGGATTTTGAAGCAGAGATTAGAAAAATTGTAACTAATAGCGCATATCATGATGTTAAATTACATCACTTCCATTCTCACAAATATGGTGACAATAAAGAATTAACCTTTCATATCAGGTTACCAGCAGATATGAGATTGGAAGATGCCCATAGTATTACCGAGGAATTAGAAAATAAAATAAGAGAAGAAATGAATATTGAGACTACCATCCATATAGAACCAATTATCGCAAGAAAAAAAGATAATAAGTAATCAACATCAATCTATACTGATAAAAAACAGAAATAAAACCGGAAAGGAACAGATTTTGAAGTTAAAATATAAGGTAATTATTTTATTATTTCCCTTTTTGATATTCACTTCTCTTTTAATTTGTGTAGCCGGTGCTGATACAGATATCCGGGAAGAGATAAATCAATTCCCGGGATTCGCGGGAGTCTTGATAAAAGACTTGAACACTCATGAAGTACTATTTTCCCATAATGAAGATAAACTTTTTACTCCGGCATCTCTTACTAAAATATTTACCCTGCTGGCAGCTCTGGAAATATTCGATGAGGAGCAGCATGCTTATCCCACTTCCTTCTACTTTTCCAGTACTACTCCCGGAGAGATAAATGGAGATCTGTATATAGTAGGCAGTGGAGACCCCACTCAAACCCCGGAAGTTATCAGAAAGATAGCAGATGCTCTAATGCAAAAATTCAGTATCAGGCATATCTCCGGAGATATTGTGTTGGATAATTCAAAGTTCTTGCCCGAAGAGTTTTTAGGAAGGGGATGGATGTGGGATGATAAAAATCCCCTGATCGGAGCATTAACTGTAACGGGATATAAAGTCAAGGAAAAACAAAATTCTTATCTTGATACTATGCCTCTTCTCTGGGGAAATATTTTTTCTCAGGAGCTATCCAAAAAAGGAGTTAAGATAGAAGGGAATATTCGGATTGGGAAAGTCCAAGAGGATCTACGGATAAAATATGTTTATTATTCTGATACCCTGGATAAAATACTGGCTTATATGATGAAAAAGAGTGATAATCAGAGTGCTGAAAATATTTTTCGTACCCTGGCTCCGGAGGATAATCCTGAGGGGAGCTCCACTACTATTGCCGGGGCCATCGCCTCCTTAGAAGAGGTTATTGATACAACCCTGGGTTTAAAGTGGGGGAAAGATTACATCCTCGTTGACGGCTGCGGGCTCTCTGAATATAATCTTACGACCCCTGCTCATTTAGTCAAAGCAATTACTTACCTTTACCGGAAATATGATTTCAAGATACTGGATTATTTTGCCAGTACCAAAGAGAAAGGGACTTTAAAAGAACGTTTACCTTTTCAGGTATGGGGTAAGACCGGCACCTTATCCTCAGCCTCAGCACTGGCCGGCTTATTAGAGACCAAAAACAAGAAATGGGTAGTTTTTTGCCTTATGGAAAATAATTTTATATTTATAGAAGAAGAGAATGACCCCAAAATTTTTGAAAACAGAATAATAGAATACATCTACGAGGACTTTTAAAAAATTTAAGCTAAAAAAGAGGATTTTTTAAAATAATGTAGAATACTAATATAATAAAGGACAAATACTTGAGCAATATTCATATTATAAAAATCATGCTTTTAAATATCTGAGTAAAAATAAATAAATATCGATTTTTTCGGAGGTGTAATTTTAAAGATGAGAGACGAGGAAAAGACAAAAAACCAACTTATTAAAGAATTACAAAAAATGCGTGAAAAGGTTGCCGGTTTAGAAGAAGTAAAACTTAAGTATAGCCAGGTAGATAAAGAACTTAAGCAAACTTTTAAAAAGTTACAAAAAATTATAGAAGGTACTGCCTATATTATTATGAAAGTAGTTGAAACAAGGGATCCTTACTCCATAGGGCATCAACAAAAAGTCTCTAAACTTGCAACCACCATAGCCCGGGAGATGAAACTTTCTCAGGACAAGATTGAGGGGACCAGGATTGCTTCCTTAGTACATGATATTGGGAAGGTTAATTTACCCACTGAAATTATAAGTAAACCCAATAAATTAATTGAGGTAGAATTTAATTTAATTAAAAATTATCCCAAAGTAGGTTATGATATCTTAAGAAAAGTAGATTTTCCCTGGTCTATTGCCAAAATCGTTTTTCAGCATCAGGAAAAGATAGATGGTTCAGGATATCCGAGAGGGTTAAAAGGGGATAATATTTGTATAGAGGCAAAAATATTAGGGGTGGCGAATGTGGTGGAAGCAATGTCTTCTTACAAATCTTACCGACCTGCTCTTAGTATTGATGAAGCTTTAGCAGAAATTTCTAAGAATAGATGTATCCTCTATGACTCGAAAGTGGTAGACACCTGTCTTAAACTCTTTAAAGAAAAGGATTTTAAATTTGAATCGTAACAGAACTGTGCGCAGTGGCGAAGGAGATATATTGGATAAAAAAGACACGATTCATCGTGTCTCTACAGAATAAAAATTAAAATAATATAATAAGAGTGTGTAAAATGAAAACTTCAATAATATTTTTTTTGATAATGATTTTAGCTATCAGTTTATTCGGAGCAGATATTGCTTTGGCTGACAATAATGAGTTGACCGAACTTGAAGCCCAGCAGCTGAAGATATTAAAGCTTTCCAAAGTAGTAGAGGAACAACCTTCAAATATTAAACAAAAAGAAGATATTGAAAGCTATAAGATAGGATTGGAATTATATCGACAGAGTAATTATCAGCAGGCAATTTCCGAATTGTTGAAGGTAGAATATTCTACCTTAAATTTACCTCTTTATATTAAATCTCAATATATATTGGGAGATTGTTATAGAAGAGTTGAAGATTGGGATAGAGCGATAGAAATATATAAGAACTTAGTAGTAAATGACCCAATTTTGACTGATTATTCCCTCTTTCATCTGGCTGAAACTTATAGACTAAAAGGTGAAAATCGCGAATCTGCAGCTACTTATAAACAAATAATAGAGAATTTCCCTCAAAGCCTGATTATTTCAGAAGCCAACTACCGAATAGCTCAGAATTATCACGAGTTAAATGATACAGCTTCTGCGGTAGTTTATTATAAAAATATCCTGGAGGATTCTAAGGATAACCAGCTAAAAGCAAAGGTATTACTTGAGCTTTCTGAGATATACTGGCAGGAAAAAAAATATGTCGATTCTCTTAACTGTTTATATGAGATATTAGATGAAGGCTGTAGACTTAAAAGGAATTCAGAACCGGAAGAGTTATTAGTTAGATATCTTTATAAGATTCAGGAAGATTTAAAAGAAATCGAGGTTCCTTACCATATAATGGTAAAATGCGCGGATATTTTATTTAAATATCGCCAGTATAATATAGCTGAAGATTTGTATGAGAAAGTTACTAAAACTTTTCCTGAAGCCCCTGATATTGCAGAAGTTTATTATAAGAGGGCAAGGGCATTGTATTACAAAAAGGAATATAAGGAAGCTATTAATCAGTGTGAGGAGATTATAACAAAATTTCCTTCCGCCGAAATTACTATTAAAGCAAATTATCTCGGGGGCAATTCTCTGCGAGCTTTAGGAGAACGTTATCTGGCAATAGATAAGTACGAAAAAATTATCGAACAATATCCTGAAAGCTATTATGCCCGACAATCTTATCTGCGCCTGGCAGAATCTTATTTTCAGTTAAAAGAAACAGAAAAAGGAATTTCCCTATGGAGAGAATTAATAAGCAGATACCCTAATAGTTATGAATCAATGACTTCTCTATGGAATTTAGCCCGACATTATACTAACAATAATTCTGATTCTGAGGCATTAGATTACTACAGAGAATTATCAGAGAGATTTTCTCAAAGCAGATTGGGAGATGATGCCCTGTACTGGAAGGGAAAGATTTTAGAAAATATAGGGTCAGATGAAGAGGCAAAAATTGCTTACGAAAAACTTGTTCGGGACTACCCCTTAAGTTATTATACCGAAAGAATTATAGAACAGAGAGGAGATATTAGTTTTACTTGGCCGGTTTCTATCTCTAGGAAAGAAGATTTTATAAATTTAGAGGAATTTTTAAAAAAATATGATAAAATAGAAGGGAAAGGCCAGCTGTCACTACTTAAAGCAGAATTATTTGAGGAGATTAGTTTTTACAAAGAATCGATAGTTGAATTAAAGGGAGCATTAAATCATAATTCCGGGAATATCTTTTTATTATTTAAGTTAAGTGATGTTTATAAAAAGAATATGGATTACAATGATTCTTTAAATTATTCGGAAATAATTTTTAACTATTTAGAGGACAATCATCAATTAGAGGAATTACCTCTTGAATTATGGCAGAGTCTTTACCCGGTTTATTATGAGGATGCAATTAGAGAACGTGCTTTGGAGTACAAAATAGATCCTTTGCTTGTCCTGGCTATGATAAGAGAGGAGAGCAGATTTAACTCCTGGAATGAATCTGTTGCCGGTGCCAGGGGATTGATGCAGATAATTTTTTCGACCGGGGAATGGATTGCTCAAAAATTAAATCTGGAAGATTTTAATGATGAGATGCTCTTTGACCCTGAGGTTAATATTGATTTGGGTTGCTGGTATATTAATTACCTAAAAGAAAGATTTTTAAATGACCCTATTTTGATAATTTCGGGTTATAATGCCGGTCCGGGCACAACCAGTAAGTGGTTAAAGGAATATGATAGGTCTGACCTGGATAACTTTGTAGAAAATCTTCCTTATTCTGAGACCAGAGAGCATATAAAAAAAGTTACAAAATCTTACCAGATGTATAAAAGATTGGCGCAGGTTTTAAGCGAAGAGTAAATAGAATGTTTTTTGATGGATTAAAAAAGGAGGTAAAAGTTCGATACGGCGAACTTAAGAACAAATGACCAGTAAGGTAAAAGCTCAACTTTTTTGTCTTCACTGTAACAAAGAAACTAATCATACCATTACCTATAAAGGTGAGTATTTAGAAGATATCAAATGTAATATTTGCGGAAACGAAATTAGAATTAACCGGGAAAAATTATTAGAAACCTACACTGCAGATTTTATAGACAGGGTGCTAACTAAACCTCATCGAATAACTGAGGAGATTAAAAAAGATTTATCTCATTTTCTAAAGTCCATGCCCATCAGAATCTTGACTAAGCCTTATCGGGTTGCCCGGGAGATAGGAGATATACTGCATAAAGAAAAGGATATAAGCGGAAGGTAAGTGATTGGTTTACTAATTTATCAATTCTCCAATTCAACAAATATTCAGGCGATATAAAAAAATTGACAAAATCATCAAAAAACAATAATATAATATAAAGAAATAAGCATAAATCAAGGGAGATTTATGAGATGGAAGAATATTTAACTGCAAAACAGGTAGCGAAATATTTGCAAGTAAAGCCTCTTACCGTCTATCAATGGGCAAGAACTAATAAGATTCCGGCGGTTAAAATTGGAAGAATCTGGCGTTTTAAAAGGGATGTTATTGACAATTTTTTAGAAAAAAACCTGAGAAAAAGAAGAGATAGCTGCTTAACTGCCTGAGGAAACTTCTTAATTGTTTATTTTTTTTGCCCCATTTTTGATTATTAATTCTTAAATAGAGGAGAATAGAGGATGTATTTAGCTCAAAAACATAATAGAGATAAGAAAAGATCTATTATGTTAATAACCCTGCTTTTATTATTTATCTTTTCTATTTCTTTTTGCTCTTTTGCTGATAACAATGATGAATTTATTACTCATAAAGTAACCAAGGGTGATACTCTATGGGGTATCACCAAACAATACAATATATCCCTGGAATCAATCTTAGCTTTTAATAATATTAAAAATAAAGATAGTTTATCTATCGGTCAGATAATTAAAATCCCTCAAGAGAATCTTCCTGCCACTGATTATACGATGCATATCGTAAAAAAGGGAGAGACTTTATGGTCAATTGCCCAGCGATACAATCTTACCGTAAATTCTATTCTTGCTAACAATAACATTTCTAACTCGGAATTAATTTCCATTGGGCAGGAAATGAAAATACCTTCGCCCAAAAATGCTGTTGCTGAAACAAATATTGTTAACCAGGCAGTTATTGATAAAAAGAGTAATAACATTAATAATAATATCAGTCAGCCTAAAAATGCAGAACCGATTGTTTATACAGTTAAAGCAGGTGACAATCTGTGGAATATTTCTCGAAAATATGGAGTTTCAGTGGACGTTATTATTAGTGTTAATAATCTCAAGGAAAAAGACCTCTTATCTCTTGGTCAAAAAATAGAAATCCCTGCAATAGGAGGAGGAGTATCTAACTCCAAACAGAAACAGGAACCAACTATTGTAACTTATACCGTGGTAAAAGGGGATACCCTGTGGAGTATATCAAAAAGATATGATGTAAATATGAGTACCATCATCTCTGCCAATAACTTAAAAGAAATATCCCGGCTATCTATCGGTCAAAAATTGAAGCTGCCTATAACTAATATGGATATTGCCAAAGCAGAAGGATATGACCAGGAAACTGAAGCAGAGGAGATAATTTATTATGTAAAAAAAGGAGAAAGCCTCTGGAGTATTTCGCGCGAGTATAATGTAAAATTAGAGTCTATTATAGCAGCTAATAGTATTACCGACGCTTCCAAAATTTCTGCAGGACAGCAATTGAGAATTCCTAATGTACCCGGAGCCCGCAGCAATATATGTAATTTTATCTGGCCGGTAAGAGGAAGGATTACTTCTCCTTATGGGGTAAGAGTTTTAAACGGAAGGAAAGAATTTCATGCAGGTATAGATATCGGAGGTCCTACCGGGACTAATATAGTAGCCGCCGAGAGCGGCCGGGTAAGCTATGCCGGTTATATGCGGGGATATGGTAATGTGATTATCTTGAGCCATGACGGGGGATATTCTACTGTATATGGTCATAATTCGGTAAATTTAGTGAAAAAGGGTCAGTATGTGAATAGGGGGAGCATAATTGCAAAATTAGGGAGCACTGGAAATGCTACCGGTCCCCACCTCCATTTTGAAATAAGAGTAAGCGGTAAGCCGGCTAACCCTCTATCATATTTAAAATAAGTAAATTATTTTTTTAAGATATAAATTTATGTCTAATCAAAATTAAATTCGCAACCGTGATACAATAAGCAAGAATAAGAAGGAAAGGAGGAAAATTATTTAAAGAATTAATTGAGTATTTTAATTAAAAAGTATTAATTAGAAAGGAGAATAAACATGAAAAGTAAATTGTTTGTAATTTTGTTGTTAACAGTAGGATTAGTATTTAGTGTCGTTGGAGCGGCTTCTGCAGGTGGCACTCTGGTATTCGGCAGCAGTGGAGATGCAGTTAGATTAGACCCTGCAGATGTAACCGATGGAGAATCTATCCAGAGGATGGATAATATCTTCGAAGGCTTGGTGGAATATGAAGCAGGTTCTGTATTGATACAACCTTGCTTGGCTACCTCCTGGGAACCATCAGCAGATGGGACAGAGATTGTTTTTAACTTAAGAAAAGGGGTTAAATTTCACGATGGAACCGATTTTAATGCCGACGCTGTTCTATTTTCCTTTGCCCGCCAATATGACACCACCCATCCTTATAATCAATATGGTGAATGGGCTTACTGGGGATATATGTTCGGTGATGTAGATAAGATGGAGAAGATTGATGATTATACGGTAAAATTAGTCTTAAAAAGACCGAATGCTTCTATAATGACCAGTCTTGCCATGTTCACGGTTAATATTGTAAGTCCAACTAATGCGGAAAAATATAAAGAAGATGCCTTCAAACATCCTTGCGGTACCGGTCCTTTCAAATTTGTCGAATGGGTAAAAGATGACCATATTACCTTAGAGGCTAATGAAAATTATTGGAGGGAAAGACCCAAGCTGGATAAATTAATTTTCAAAGTTATTCCTGACCCTTCAGCTCGTCTTATGGCTTTAGAAGTGGGTGAAGTTCAGGGTATAGAATATCCCAATCCCACTGATTTTGAGAGGATAAAGGCTAATAAAGATTTAGTACTTATGAGTCAACCAGGAATGAATATCGGGTATATGGCTATGAACACCGGATACGGATATATCGATGCCAATAAAAACGGAGTGCGCGATATAACAGATGAACCTCTGGTTAAAACCCCCGGATATTATGAGCCCCTTACCAAGAAAAAAGTCAGGCAGGCTATTAATATGGCAATTGATAAACAATCAATAGTGGATAATATTTATATGGGAACAGCAATTAAGGCTACAAATGGAATGCCTCCCTTTATGCTGGGCTATAATGATGAAATAGAAGATTACCCTTATGATCCTGCAAAAGCTAAACAATTATTAACCGAAGCAGGATATCCGGATGGCTTTGAAGTCACTCTCTATGTAATGCCGGTATCCAGACCGTATATGTTCGATCCTCCCAAGATTGGAGAAGCAATTCAAAGTTATTTAGCCGCAGTGGGCATAACTGTAAAATTCTATCAGGTTGATTGGGGAACTTATCTCCAGGAAACCGAACAAGGAAATCACCAAATGTGCCTTTTAGGGTGGACCGGTGATAACGGAGACCCGGATAACTTTATGAATGTATTATATGGAGCTAATGCCTGTTCTATTGGTTCAGCTGGAAATTATGCTTTCTATACTAATAATACTAACCAAGAATTACTTTCCGCAGCTTTAGCTACTTATGATGAGGAAAAGAGAGCAGCTTACTATAAAAAATCCCAGGAGATGATTCACGAAGACGCCGGTTGGGTTTATTTAGCTCACTCAACCCAGAATATAGTCTTTAGAACAAATGTAAAGGGTTATGTCCTTAACCCGACTTCCAGAAAATTCTTTTACCCGGTGTGGATAGAATAGAAAAAACTCTCTTGGTTTGAATTTTTGTAAAAGGGAAGGGGTGACTAAGTCACCCCTTCCCTTAATTAAAAAAATGTGCCTGAAAGGGCATTTTTTTTTAATTTTTTCTGTTGCATTATGATGATTAAAAAGTATAATAGTATAAGTATAATTAAAAATAGATAGGAAATAGTAGATGAAGTGGTATATTACCAAAAGATTATTAATGTTGATCCCGGTACTATTAGGAGTTTCTATCCTCGCCTTTTCTTTAATTCGTTTAGCCCCCGGTGACCCGGCAGTAACTATAGCCGGGCAACATGCCTCTCCTCAGGTTATCAGTGCCATCAGAGAAAAATACGGGTTAGATAAACCCCTCACTACTCAATATTGGATCTGGCTTAGACAGGTCTTGAAAGGAGATTTGGGGCGTTCTATAGTTTCGAATGAATATGTAACTATAGAGATATTGGAAAGATTTCCCAATACAATTGAGCTTACCCTGCTTTCCATGATTTTTGCTATAACCATCGGTTGTATTGCCGGAATTATCTCTGCCTCACGGCAGTATTCGATTTATGACTACAGTTTTATGGGGCTTGCTATCTTCGGGGTGTCTATGCCTGTTTTCTGGTTGGGGATTATGTTGATGATGATTTTTGGGGTATGGTTGAGATGGCTGCCTATCAGCGGGCGCATAAGTATGATGATTTCTTTCCAGCGAATTACCGGTTTTTATCTTCTGGATAGTCTTATTACCGGCAATTTTGCAGCATTTTTTAGTTCGCTTCGTTATTTAATCTTACCTTCTGTTGCTCTATCAACTATACCTATGGCAACCATCGCCCGTGTAACCAGGTCAAGCATGTTAGAAGTATTAAGGCAGGATTTTATCAGAACAGAAAGAGCTAAAGGATTATCAGAGAGAATGGTAATCTATAAACATGCGGTAAGAAATGCCATGATTCCGGTAATTACCGTAATCGGATTGAATTTTGGTTTACTATTGGCCGGTGCAATCTTAACCGAAACCGTCTTTTCCTGGCCGGGAATCGGAAGGTATGTGGTAAACGCAGTAAATATGAGGGATTATCCCGTAGTACAGGGATGTGTATTATTTTTTGCTTTAATGTTTGTCATTATGAATTTAATAACTGATATTATTTATGTTTATATTGACCCAAGAATTCATTACGGATAGGTAAAAAAATGGAAAGAATAAGAGAAACAAAATCTCAGGAATTAATTAGAAGATTAAAATATAATAAATCAGCAGTCTTTGGTCTGGCAATTGTTGTTATACTAATTTTATGTGCTATTTTTGCTAATTTTGTTGCTCCTAATAGTCCCACTCCTTCTCCTCCGGAGCTTTCTAATGCTTTAAAACCGGGATTCTGGAGTGAAGATGGGATAGAAGGTATGCCCTTAGGGGCTGATGGTCTGGGGAGATGTGTTTTAAGCAGAATTCTTTACGGAGCCAGAGTCAGTTTAACCGCAGGTTTTGTAGCAGTGGGAATTGCCATGTTTCTGGGAATAACCTTTGGAGTAATAGCTGGCTATTATGGCGGATGGGTAGATGCAGTAATTATGAGAATTGTAGATATTATGTTTGCCTTTCCAGCATTGCTATTGGCTATTGTAATTGTCACCGTTCTAGGACAAGGATTATCTAAGGCAATGATAGCAATAGGGATAGTCTATACCCCTCAGATGGCAAGGATTATCAGAAGTTCGGTACTCTATATTAAAGAGATGGAATATATCGAAGTCCAAAAAGCAATCGGGTCGAGTGATGCAAGAATTATCTTTCGTCATGTCCTGCCTAACAGTATTGCCCCGGTTATTGTATACGGCACCCTGATGTTAGCTACTGCCATTTTAGATTGTGCAGCTCTCGGTTTTTTAGGGTTAGGAGCTCAACCTCCCATTCCGGAATGGGGTGCCATGCTCTCTAAAAGTTATTCTTATATTGTAAGTGGTGCATGGTGGGCAGCAACATTTCCCGGAATAGCAATATTATTATCTGTTATAGGCCTTAACCTATTAGGAGATGGTTTACGAGACATCTTAGACCCCCGACTTAAAACTTAAGAAAGTGGTACAGGGGACGGTTCTCTGTTCCTCTAAATTTATAAAATAGGATAAAATAAGATAAGATATGAAAACATTACTGGAGATAAAAAATTTAAAAACTCACTTTTTTACCCATGAAGGTACAGTAAAGGCTGTAGATGGAGTTAGTTTTAAAATTAACCAGGGGGAAACTTTAGGGATTGTAGGAGAATCCGGAAGCGGTAAGAGTGTCACCGCCTTGTCGGTCATGAGATTAATTCCTCATCCTCCGGGAAAGATTGTAGGGGGAGAAATATATTTCGAAGGCAAGGACCTATTAAAGTTAGATGATAAAGAAATTAGAAATATGAGAGGGAAGAAAATATCTATGATCTTCCAGGAACCTATGACTTCATTGGATCCGGTATTCACTATCGGTCATGAAATTGGGGAAGTCATCCAATTACATCAGGGATTAAACAAAGAACAGGCTAGAAAAAAATCTATAGAGATATTAAAGATTGTAGGAATACCGGATGTAGAGAAGAGAATAGATAATTACCCTCATGAGTTATCCGGGGGAATGAGGCAGAGAGTGATGATTGCGATGGCTCTATCCTGTAATCCTACCTTGCTTATCGCTGATGAACCTACCACCGCCCTTGATGTTACCATTCAAGCTCAGATTTTAAGATTAATTAATGATTTAAAAGATAAATTTGGTGCCTCGGTGATGTTAATAACTCATGATCTGGGAGTAATCGCTGAAATGTGTGATAATGTAGCGGTAATGTATGCCGGGCATATTGTAGAATATACCGATGTACATACACTTTTTAGCAATCCTCTACACCCCTATACCAAAGGGTTAAGTAAATCAATACCCAGAATGGATGTTGAGGCAGAACATCTTGATGCGATTCCAGGTATAGTTCCCAATCTCCTTGATTTACCCTCAGGATGCCCTTTTCATCCCAGATGTGATTTAAGTTTTAAAAAATGTGTTGAAGAGATGCCGGAACTGATAGAGGTAGAAAATTCTCATCTGGTGAAATGTCATTTAGTCAAGAAGAGGATAAGGAGTAAATAAGTAGAATGGAAAAATTGGTAGAAGTTAAAAATCTAAAAAAATGGTTCTGGATAGGAAAATCACCTTTAGGCAAAAAAAAGGCAGTTAGGGCTGTAGATGATGTAAGTTTTTATATAGAGAAGAAAGAAATTCTTGGTCTCGTAGGAGAATCGGGATGTGGAAAGACTACCTGTGGGAAAACTATATTGCGAATATTAGACCCAACAGAAGGTAAAATATATTTTGATGGTCAGGAAATAACTCATTTAAGAAAAAAAGAGATGTTAAAATTTAGAAAAAAAATGATGATTATTTATCAGGACCCCTTTGGCTCTCTTGATCCCAGAATGACTATAGGGGCAACTATTGCTGAACCGATGGAGGTGCATAAGACTGCTTCCAAAAAAGAGCGGGAAGGGAAAGTAATAGAAATTATGGGAAAAGTTGGTCTTTTGCCAGACCAGATAAACAGATACCCTCATGAATTTAGTGGCGGTCAAAGGCAGAGGATAGGAATTGCCAGAGCTTTGGCTACCAATCCGGAGTTTATAGTTGCCGATGAATGTGTATCCGCTCTGGATGTTTCTATTCAAGCCCAAATTATCAATTTATTACAGGATTTACAGAAAGAATTTGGACTTACCATTTTATTCGTAGCCCATGATTTAAGTGTAATAAAGCATATCTGTGGTAGAGTCGCAGTAATGTATTTAGGTAAGATAGTAGAGACTGCCCCCAAAAAGGAATTATTTAGTGGCCCTAAACACCCCTATACCCAGGCCTTACTTTCTGCTATACCTATCCCCAATCCCAAACTTAGAAAAAAAGGACAGATTTTGATGGGCGATGTTCCCAGCCCCGTAAATCCTCCTTCCGGATGTCGATTTCATACCAGATGCCCTTATGTAAAAACTGTGTGTAAAGAAGAAGAACCGGAACTAAAATGTTTTGAAAATAATCACTATATAGCCTGTCATCTGTTTTCCTAAATGATTAGATAAAATTAACAACTTATATTATTTTATTACTGATTACTTCCATCAATTCTTTAACAAAAATAATTGACCAGTATTATATTCTCTCTCCAATTCCTTCAGAATAATATACCTAATTCTGTTTTCTAATCCAGTTATTGTAAACTTTGGTGGGGTAGTTAGATAAAGAAAAGAATAGTTATTGCTTTTGTTTTCCTATCTTTTTTTCCTATGATTTTTTTCTTCACGCGATACTCGATACGCAATACGCAATACGAG
>JAYEJO010000086.1:0-3506 GCA_034660595.1 Candidatus Caldatribacteriota bacterium | reverse complement strand
GCAATAGCTGCTCCTAAAGCTCCTACTATTTGGGGTTCTTCGGGAACATAAACTTTAGCCTTTAACCTCTTCTTTAGGGCTTGTACCATTCCTGTATTTTTTGCTACTCCACCGGTTAAAGTGATGATATTTTCCAATCTTAACCTATTAGCCATACTACAAATACGATTGGAAATAGCTTCGTGTAATCCTCTGATAATATCTTCTTTGGCACAACCTTCAGCAACCAATGAAATTACTTCCGACTCGGCAAATACCGTACACATACTACTTATAGTTATTTTTTTCTTCGACTTTAAAGATTCATTTCCTAATTCCTCAGTCTTTACCCTTAAGGCCTGAGCCATAACTTCTAAAAATCTTCCCGTTCCTGCAGCACATTTATCGTTCATAATAAAATCAACTACCCGACCATTTTTATCGACACTTATTACTTTACTATCTTGCCCTCCGATATCAATAACTGTCCGTGTCTCAGGATTTAACCGGTTTGCTCCCAGGGCATGACAGGTAATTTCGGTGATAGACTTATCGGCAAAAGGAATATTTATTCTTCCATAACCAGTAGCAACTATAGATGATAGATTTTTGAAATCATCTCCGGATTTTTTTAGTGTCATTCCCAGGCAATCCCGGGTCAATTTATTTACGTCAGCACCGGCAGGAATAATAGTAAAACTTTTTATCTTCTCATCTTCAAGAATAAGCGTTTTAATAGTTAATGAACCTACGTCCAACCCTGCTACAATCATTTTCATCTTTCCTTTTTAAAAAATAATTCTATAATTGTTACCCAAAAAGTAAATAAATTTGTTAATCTGGATTCCCGCTTCCGCGGGAATGACAGTCAATTTCAAAGAATAATATATTTCAAAATCTCTTTAAGACAACATCTCTAAGAAAGCTTCAATCCTGGTTCTGGTCTGCCCCTTGGAATAATTACGAGAATCAGCACCGTCACCATCTAATATTAACACAGGTATGCCTTTTTCCTGCAAAAAATCCTTAATAATATATGCTCCTCCACAACTTTGGCGACATCCCCTTTGAGAAAAATGAATTATTCCGTCTATCTTATATTCCTTCACCAAATTATATACCGTTTTTATTCTTCTCTCTATGGGACCTACCCCAAAATTAGAAGTCATTTTTTGAGCTAAACTTTCCCATGGTCTTTGAGGATCTAAAGCTTGCCAATAGACATAACTTACCTCTTCAAATGAAATTACCGCCTTATTTTCTTTAAGATTTTGTATTATTTCGTTTTTATAATAAGGCCTTACCTGGTGAAGCCACAGAATACGATGTTTCTCTTCCTCCAACACATTAATCTCCCGATTAAATTTCTCTTCTGTCTCTTGATACAAAGTACGATAAAACTGTAACCCTTTCTTCGCACCCGAAGAAGAAAAGAACATATATAGGATATAAGCCATAGCATCCCATCCTGATAATGGGGAAGGGACATTTTTTCTAAACTCATTAAGTTTTATCATATATTCTCTGGTTTGGTTAGACAAATTAAAAAAATAATTTATTCTTTCGCTATTTAATTGCTGCCCGGTAACTTTATCTATTTTGTGGGAAATTTCTTCTAATTGAGCAGCAAGATATCTCTGGGAATTTGAATCATCATAATAAGGAGTATTAATTAAATAATACTCACAATTATAATATTTACTCATATTACGAAAAAATTTAGTAGAACCATCACATAATTGGGAACTAGAAATAATTAAATCTGGTTTAGGAAACCAGTCTTTTAAAACCAGACCGGTCGCTACTCGATAAAATGAACATAAATCAGTAGTGTAAAATTTTGATTCAGCAGTTTCTATTAAATAATTAGCTACACCTATAGATGCCAATACTCCGGAAATAACTTCGGGATAGATAGGAAAAAGGTCCAAAGTATAAAATAATTCAGAGGGAGTATAAATATTAGTCCAAACTACCGGCTTTCTTTTTTTGCAAGCTTCTTTAAGTTGATAAAAAAGAAAATCTAACCACATCTTAAAACTTTCCGGGCTTTTTCTAAAATATAATTTTGAAGCCATCTTCGCCAGATTATAAGTATTAGAATTTTTAGCTATCTTTTTTATTAATGCCGATTTAAAATCATCATTAAAATTATCTGGCAAATTCTAATACCTCCAAAAATGCCTGTATCCTGGTCTTTATTCTCCCCGAAGTACTGGAAGCAAATTCTCCTTCCAAGCAAAGACTGGGAATTCCATATTTTTGTAGCCTTTCTCTTATTATAGGTAATTCAAAAAAAGAAGTATCACAAAATTTTAAATTATAAAAAATTACTCCTTTTACCTGATTATCTTTAATTATCTTTAAAAGATACTCCCATCTCTTTTCTAAATTCATCATACGGGGACAGGGAGTCTTGCCTAAATAGTATTCTGCTAAAAGTTTAAGAGGATTGTTATTTATCTTTTTTGATATTTTAAGTGGAATTTCATTTTGAAAATATCTGTTTCCCGTACACATATCCACAAAAACTATCTTGCCCCCATAATCTTCTATCACTTCTGCTATACTTAAATCATCCATAACAGTTCCGGTAATAAGAATCTTGGATTTGTTCCTAATTCTCATAATCCCGGAGCTATTTGATAAAATATCTTCCTCTTTTTTTACATCTTTTATAAATTTTTCTAAAAGTCTGTTATACTTTTCTTGAGGAAAAACCATACTCCCCTTGACTATTTGTAAAAATTCTACTGCCGACAAAGAAACTTGTCCGTTTACATATAAATCAGATAACTCAGTTAATAATTCACGGGTTTTATTACAAACCGAAATTGCCTGATAGAGTGAATCTTCGGATATCTTTATCTTGAATTTTTCTTCTAACCTATCTATTAGCAACTGAAGATTATCCTGATAATATCGAATAGCTTTCGCAGAATCATCTCGAGGCAAATCTAATAAATAGATAAAAGTTCCTTGGACATAATGTCTCCAGGCATCATAAAGTCTACGCATAGCATCACAAGAATTTACAATTATTAAATTATCTGCATATTCCGGTCTCTTCCCCAGTGCTTCTCCCAGACAACTGCGAACATAAGGGCAAAAATTGCTATCTAAATATGAATTGGCCAGAGAGGGATCTGCAGTAGGTATAATTCTATATGGATAAAATCCGGCAGCTATAATTATTTCTACGGGAGTATAAGTACATACCCATCCCATTATCGGTTTTTTTATAGATTTTAAAGCCCTATTTTTGTGGCAAATATAATCTAAAAACTCTGTCTTCATTACTTAATCTTTTTTCTTAAAAGCCTGAATCATAATAGTTATTCCTACTGCAATTAAAATTAGCGGCCATAGCCTACCCCAGCCTACCCAGGGGAAGAAACTGTTTAGTAAAAAGATTATGCCTATAACTATTACAATTATGCCTCCTAAAATCCTTTTATTTTTTTCTGATTTATGAGAAGGTTCTTCTGATTCAAAATGTTCTTTAACCTCTTCAATTACATCCTTTG
>JAYEJO010000085.1:0-14178 GCA_034660595.1 Candidatus Caldatribacteriota bacterium | reverse complement strand
AGTCCAGTTTTAATTTTTAACTAATAAATTATTTACATCCAAATAATTGTAAAAAATAGTATATTTTTAATCTTTCAATAGTGCACTTTTGATTCTTAAATAGTGCACTTTTGAAATTTAACTAACAGTTTTTTTTGCTAATAACTTTTTTAATAATATTATTTATCTATCTTTTATTTTAAAAAATTCCCTACCATATTCCGGATACACAACTTGCTATAAACTTTATTGGTGTAGTCATATAGAAAGAAGAATGTTACTTTTTCTATCTTTTCTTTCTCTTTCTTTATTCGATACTCAATACTATATACTCGATACTATATTGTTAGTGTAAACTTTAGTGGGGTAGTTAGATAATTTAAAAAATATTGCAAAAATATAATAAAAATAATTATTTGACAAAATCTGTCTACAATATTATATTATATACAATCAAACTAGTCGTTAGTGAATAGTCGTTAGTCGTTAGCATTAGATGCAAAATACAAAATTAGTTTTTAGATAAAGAAAATTAGTTGTCAGTGAACAGAACTAGCGTAAAGCGGATAGTGATTCAGTATCATGTATTAAGTATTAGTTACACCATTAAAATAAAAGGAGATTTAAGATAAATTATGTTGCGAATATTAAGAAAAAATATGAAATTGATAATAATTTTACTGGTTGCCTTTTTTGGCATTTCTATTTTTTATGGCTTGGGCCAATACAGGTCCAGCCAGAAGAGAACATACTATATTGCCGAAGTAAATGATTCAGGCATTTCTTTTGACCAGCTGCAAAACGCTTTTTTAAACGCTATCTCTCGATACGATGATGCCGTTCTTTCCAGCTTAGATCAATCTGCCATTGTTTCTTTTAAAAAGAATATATTAGATCAATTAATTGACTATGAACTTTTATATCAGCAGGCTCAAAAAGAGAAGATTAAGATTTCCAACGATGAGATTAATTTAGAAATTGACAAGATTAAAGATAATTTCTCTTCTCCTGAAGAATTCGATGAAGCCCTAAAAGCAAATAATATTACCCTCGTCCGACTCAAGGAAGATATAAAAAGACAATTAATGATAAATTCTATTTTAGAAGAAACCAGGAACCAGATAAGCATCAGCGATGAGGAATTATTGGAATATTACAATGAAAATAAAGAAAGTTTCCTCGAACCCGAGCAGGTTCACGCCCGCCATATTTTGGTTGAAGCTGAAGAAGAGGCAAACAATCTTCTTTTACTGCTCAAAGAAGGCCTTACCGATTTTGCAGAATTGGCCAAAGAAAAATCGATAGGACCCTCTGCTCCAAGCGGAGGAGACCTGGGATTTTTCACCAGAGGCCAAATGGTAAAAGAATTTGAAGATGCCGCTTTCTCGCTGGAACCGGGTGAGATTAGCGGAGTAGTGCAAACACAGTTTGGGTACCATATTATTAAGTGTGAAGAGAAGAAAGAAGAATATTCTCCTACTTTTGAAGAAGCGAAGGAAAGAATTAGCAATACTCTGAAATACCAGAAAGAAAACGAAGCAATATCAGCACTTATCTCAAAATTAAAAGAAGAAGCTGTTATTGTTTACAATTATGATTTTGACGCCGAAATTGAATCACTAAAATCTGCTGCAGAAGAAGAACAACCATCAGACTCTGCGGAACAAGAAACTTCAGAAGAGACAGTTTCAGAAGAAGTAACAGAAACCAAATAAAATGCACCAGGGGACGGTCCTCTGTCATTTTTTGTATTTCCTGCAAGGGGCGGATTTATCCGCCCCTTGCTAATTCCTCCTCGAGTGCGAGATTACCTCTGGACTGTAAGCATATTCCATTTAGATAATATTAGCTTTACAAACTCAATTTGCTCTTCTGTTCGAAAAGATAAGGGTAATTTTCTGCAGGTTTCAAAAGTTAAAGCGGGAATGCCAAGCTGATAATAGGCACAATAAGCAGTACTTCCTTTGATAGGATCTACTAAAACCTGATATTTATTGCCATCCTCGATAATCCCTTTGTTCATCTCCTCAACCAGAAAGGAGCTCAACTCAAATAAGCAATCATCATTAGAATCTATAACCACAGTCTGGCCATAATTTTTAGGGTTCTTCCTGTAAAATTCTATTGACTCGTGTAAATCAACCAATAGACTGATATCATATTTTTTCATCAATCCAAATATTTCATAGGCTAATTTTTCTACAGAATTCCCTTGAGGATTCCCGGGGTAAACTCTGTTCAAATTAATTTCCGGAGGGAAACACCTTAGGTTTTCTTCGCATGCAAAAATATTTGCTTTCGGTATAATTATTAAAGTTCCTCTTTCAATCTCTATATTCTCTTTTAAATATTCAGCAGCTTTAATACCGGCTTTTTCATTCCCGTGTGTTCCGGCTACAATCATTATCGTCGGTTCTTTATAATCAGTCTTAATTATATAGACAGGAGTTTCATAGTCTGTCCCGGCACAGATATATTCAACAGAAATTGTTTGCAGTAAGGCAGTTTGAGGGAAACAAAAGAGAATTAATATTAATGCTATGAATATAATTCTAAAATATTTTCTTATAGATATCATTCGGGATAGTTCACCTTTCAAGTGTAGAACGCATTAGTTAACCGGCTAACCGTCTTCACGAGATACGAGATACGCGTTACTATTCTGACTTCTGTCTCCTGAATTCTGATTTCCTCTTCCCGAACTATACGCTAAACGCTACACGCTCTACGCTAATTTTCCCTAATAATCATCGGTACACTCTTGTAAGTATCTTCCGCTAAAAACTCTATCTTTTCCGCTCCGTCTTTTCTAACAATTCGGTAAGTTTTTATCTGATAGCCCGGCACCCCTTCTTGGACAACTTTCTCCTGGCCAGCCTCTAACTTGGGATCCTTCTCTCTAATTATCTGATAGTCAATTACCTTTTTATCTTTGCTGATAATTTCCACTTCTGCTTTATTCTCATCTCCGCCAAAGATACTAACCTGTAACCTATCTCTAAAAACTTTCGAGAAAATTACTATCGCATGATCCGTATTATTTTTAAATCTTAGATTTTTAAATCCGTAAAATATAGCCGCATCCTGCCCCAGAGGAACATATTTGGTTGCATCTCCATATACTGAATGATTATATCTCTCTACAATCGGTAGATTAGCCAAAAGAGCCGCATTATATAAAGTGCTTGCTACCTGACAGATACCGCCTCCATAACCATTTACAAATACACCATTAGCAATTATAGTGCTTTCCTTATACCCGTCTACCTTTTCGGCAGGGCCTACATATTTATTAAAAGAAAATATTTCTTGCGGTTTTACTAATATACCGTTTATCACCTCAGAAGCTAATCTTATATTATATATGGTGTTCTCTTCTTTATTTTCTAATGAGGTGGAATATTCTCCCAACTCCCCATTAATAGATAATTCTGTTAAAATATTTTGAGTAGTAATTTTTGGGTCAACAGTAATCACCGGTATATTTAAGGTATACTTTTCATCATCTAAATTTATTAATGTCCTATTAATTTCTTCCTTGAATCTTTCTAAATCAAGCTTTGCCCCTGTCCTGCTTTCAATAATTCTATTGCCCTCTATGTAAGCATCACCGGGCATACGGTTTATCAGGGAGCTTATCTTATTTTGAAAATCTTCAAACTTCTGCAGATTGAATTCGACCCGGAAAGGTACTTCGTATCCTTTTCTCCACACTACAATCCTGTCTTTTATCCGCCTGAAAATATTTCCAGTACGGGCGATAGCGTAAATGTCCTCGACTACCCGATTTAAATCGATAAAAGCATCCAGCTCTTTATGGGGAATAAATTTAAATTCTTTATCTTCAAATACTAATATTCGGGGTGAATCAACCAACTTTGAAGTAATGGGCTGAAGAATCTCCCGGGCCTCTTCTCTCTTTAACCCCTCTAATTCAACACCCAAAGCAGACACTCCGGATAGTATTTTGTCTCTATTCCTATAAATATCTACGGCATCAACTAAACTCACTGCAACAATTATTATTATTAAAGATAACAATATTTTTCTTATCTTACCGCTCTTTTTATTCTTTGAATAATATCTCAATAAATTGCACTCCTCTTTTTTTTGTTATTTCTTATTTTCTACAAATTCTCACTATATTAGTGTAAATTTTTCTTCTTTTTTCTCTATCACCTGCGGTTACGATGCATCGTACCCCTTGTTTTTACTCATTACGGGCAGACACAAGGTCTGCCCCTACAACATCTTTTTATTTCTATTTCACGCAATACGCGATACGAAAAATTAGTTGATAATTTACTAATATTTAGGTATAATATCTGAGACAAAATAATTGCGGGAATAGCTCAGGCGGTAGAGCGTTGGCTTCCCAAGCCAAAGGTCGCGGGTTCGAACCCCGTTTCCCGCTCCATTTTTTTACTACTGCTACCAACCATATTCCCCTACCAAGGGGACAAAAACACATCCACCATAATTTGATATTTTTAATTTTCCTTTTTCTTTAGTCCCCAGCAGTAGATCTTGAGAAAAAGAATTGCCCACAGGTATTACTATCCTGCCCTTTTCATTTAATTGTTCTATTAAACTTCCCGGTATTTCCGGGGCCCCCGCAGTGACTATAATACCATCATAAGGAGAATATTCTTCTAAACCCTTACTCCCGTCTCCTACGACTACTTTAACGTTTTTTATCTCTAATTCTTTAAGTATTTTTTCCGCTCTATCTGCCAGTACACTAAAGCGTTCTATAGTATAAACCATTTTAGCTAATTTAGACAATATCGCCGCCTGGTAACCAGAACCGGTTCCCACTTCCAAAACAGTTTCCGAACCCTTAAGAAAAAGGCATTGGGTCATTAAGGCAACCATAAAAGGTTGAGAGATGGTCTGCCCCATACCTATAGGTAAGGGGCAATCCAGATAGGCATTATCTTTTTCTCCCTCCAAGACAAATTTTTCCCGGGGGATACTGCTCATAGCCGAAAGAACTCTTTCGTCTCTGATGCCCCTTCCCTTTATCTGATACCTTATCATCTCTTCCCGTGCTTTTTCAAAATTCATAAAAACCACTTCTTTTTTTCTTATTAGTATCCGCGGTTTAATTTAACTGCCGAAAAAACGTTCTAAAACATTATTGCCCTTTATCGCTTCTACAATAACAAAAATGAGCATAGCTATCAGGAATCCGAGCAGCATGCGGAAAAAAAAGATTGCCCCCCTGGCTTTCGGGTTATCAGTATTGTACAGCCTCACTATAAATCTGGAAAGCACTATAATTATAAAAACTAAGATTAAAATTAAATATATCTGTTCATTCATCTTTTTTAATTTCTCCGAACCATAGTCTTTTTACTTAAAATCCCATTTTTTTACCCAATCTTTGACTTTAGGTATCATCTGGTAATTGGTTAAATCTAAAGAAAGAGGAGTTATAGACACCTTCTTATTATGAATTGCCTCAAAATCAGTATCGGGTTCTATTTTTCCATCAGGGAGATCTCCTCCCAGCCAGTAATGGGTAGTCCCCTGAGGGTCATGTATTATCTTCACTTCATCCTGATATACTCTTTTCCCGTGTCTGGTTATCTCTACCCCTTTAATTTCTTCATAATCGATATTGGGAAAATTAATATTTAAGACCAAATTTGAGGGTAAATTGTTCTTCATCAGGTTAGCAGCTATTTTTTTGGTAAATAAGGCTACCGATTCAAATTTAAAATCTTCAAAGCCGGCTATAGAAAGAGCTAAAGATGGAATATTCCTCATCGCTCCCTCCACTGCTGCCGAAACTGTGCCTGAATAAAAAATATCATCTCCCAGATTCGGTCCCCGGTTAATTCCCGATACTATCAAATCAGGCTTTTCGTCTTTCATAATTTCCAATAAGCCAATAATAACGCAATCCGCCGGCGTGCCGTCCAAGGAAAATCCCCAAAAATCACCGTTTATCTTTACTTTCCTGATTCTTAGAGGTTTACGCAGAGTCATAGCATGGCCTATAGTACTTCTTTCCCTGTCGGGAGCAATTACCATAACCTCTGCAATATTATCCAACTGCTTTTTTAAAATTTGAATTCCTTCCGAATATATTCCGTCATCGTTAGTTAAAAGTATTTTCATAATTTATTTATTCTTATTTCTCCTTTTCAATATTTCGTCGGCTACTATAATCCCTGAGGTAGAAGCCTGAATAAGTCCCCGAGTTATACCGGCACCATCACCGGCAGCAAACAGATTGGTAACTTTTGTCTCCAAGCATTCGGAAAGTTCTAAGCGTGAAGAATAAAATTTTACTTCTACCCCATACAATAGAGTATGTTTAGAATAGACTCCGGGCGCAATTTCATTCATAGCTTTTAGCATTTCCAGTATACCGGAAAGTATTCTATAAGGCAGGACGAAACTGAGGTCCCCCGGGGTAGCTTCTTTTAAAGTGGGAGTTACTATAGAGTGTTTGAGTCTGTCGGGTGTAGATCTCCTGCCTAATTCCAAATCCCCCAATCTTTGGACAATAACTCCTCCACTTAAAATATTAGCCAGATGGGCGATATATTTTCCATAGGCAATCGGTTCTTTGAAAGGTTCAGTAAAATTTGTACTTACCAATACGGCAAAATTAGTATTATCAGTCCGATGTTCCTGATAGCTGTGTCCATTTACCGAAGCGATACCGTCATTAAATTCAGTAACCACTTCGCCATAAGGACACATGCAGAAAGTACGGACTCTATCGTCAAACCTCTGAGTATAACAAACCAATTTTGATTCATATACCACATCAGTTAAACGCTTCATAGCAATAGCCGGAACTTCGACTCTTACTCCGACATCTACCGGATTATTAGCTATTTTTATATCCAGAGCTTCTGCCTGCTCTTTCAGCCATTCAGAACCGGCCCTCCCCGGCATAGCCACTATATATTTTCCTTTTATTATTTCACTTTTTACCGTTTCAATTCCTATTGCTCTTCCTTTTTCCACCAATATTTTTTTGACCTTGGTATCGGTCTTGATATCAATTTTAGGCTTTAAATAATCCTGCATCTTCTTTAATATTTCTACACATTTTTCTGTCCCTAAATGTCTGATCCTGGTAGGTATTAATTTCAATTTTGCCAAAGAAGCTTCTTTTTTGAGAATATCTATCTCCTCTTCGTCCGTGCCGTAAACAGTTTTATCCGCTCCGAATTCGAGATAAATGTCATCAGTAAATTTAATTAATTCAGCTACCTTATCTTTTTTAATATAATTGTCCAACTGCCCCCCGATTTCGGTAGATAAATTTAATTTACCGTCACTAAAGGCCCCTGCTCCTCCCCACCCGGAAATTATTGCACAGGGAGAACAATGAAAACATCCGCCGTTTTTACTTCTCATCAAGCACTCTCTTTTTTCAATTTCTTTTCCTTTTTCTAATATCAGCACTGAAATATTATTTTTCCTGGTCAGCTCAAGAGCGGTAAAAATCCCGGCCGGCCCTGCACCAATAATAATGACATCATATTCTTTTTTCTTCATATCATCTCACCTCTAAATTAGTCGTTAGTGAATAGTGAATAGTCGTTAGTATTAAATACAACACAAACTAGTCGTTATATACGAATTATGACTTACAAAAAACTAAATTCCCATACAATTAAAATATTTTTTTTCGTACGTATTAATTTTATAGTATTTCTATAGATAAGACAAATAAAAAATAACAATATTTCAAAAAGAAAATCCCGCCCTCTTTCCGAGAAAGCGAGATTTTTCTTTCTAAATTGTATTATTCCTTATCTTCGGGCACTTTCCGCTATCAGGGTACCTTACTGCTACCTTGCCCTAAAACTTTAAACATTCTAAAGAACTCAAAAATTTCTTTATTAATTTTTATAGATGGTGTTCTCCATTTTATAATATAGCCAAGCCTCTCATATAATTTAATCGCTTTTTTATTATTTGTCTCTACATCCAATATGATTTTATTGTTGCAAGTTTTCTCTGACTCTCGTTCAATTACTGAAAGGAGTTTTGTTCCCACTCCAAGACCTCTAAACTCAGGATACACAGCAATATTACTAAGATAGTATTCTTTTTCTGCAAGTTTCCCTACTATGCCCTGCGCTTTAAGAAAATAAAATATTCTTGTTAAAAAATTCCATTTTAGATATTTAACCAGTAGCAGGCCGGTATGCAGCTCTTCCCTCCTCTTCTGTTCCCAACTATATCCTAAAGCCATTCCAGCTATCTTACCATTTACTTCAATAAAATATGAATGTTCAAAACTGAAAAGGTTACCTGGCTGCTGAAATAAATTTCTCATTATCTCTTCTGTATTAGATGCAAAAAGCAGAGGGAAGAAAGTAGCTGTAGATAACAAAATAAGCTGAGAAAAATCTTGCACATCTTCAGGTCTACCTTTTCTTATAATTATATTATCCATTACATTCACCCCAATTAATATCGCCTCACATAAATGGCTAAATGAGACCTATCAGACTAAATAGAATCCTAAATGGATTTTATTCTCAATATCTACCTAAAAAAATGATAAACTATTATTTTGACACTTTTTTTGAAGTAAAAGAAGAAGCATCTACTGTCTTAACACTTATGCCCTACCCATACATTTGGCTCAATATATTCACCTAAATCACTTCCCAAATCGATATTTACAGGATTTAAAGCACCCTGAATAATATATTTGTTACTTTCGCCGAAATACATACCTGTCCACCTTTGCCAATCAGAGACAGTTCCCCTGACTATCATAGACGGATTTGCCACTTTTAAAATTTCACCGCCAATTTTTATGTGAACTCTCAACCAGGGGTCGAATGGTAAATTGTCTTTTTCCCACTTTATATAATTATCCATTGGAATTGTCGGATACTGTGATTTTAAAGTTGGCCTGACTGGAAAAATGAGATTAGAATAACCATAGGATTTAGCGAGTTTTTTTAAATTATTTATAATCTTAGAACTAATTCCTTTACCCAGATGTTCTTTTGATATTACTACGGCCAACCCGCACAGCGTATTAGGTTTTTCATTTTCTTCAATTATGGTTTCTATCGCTTCATCAAAACCGGTGGGCAAATTATCAATATTACCATTCCAATAAATAGGAGCAGAATTAGCAACGCCAATATATTCACTATTAATTCTGAATAACAGCTGATATTCGGGATATACTTGATAAAGCCTTTGCCAATATTTTTTCACCAATGAATCTTCACTCAAATACACCGGCCAGGGTTCACTATGAAGTTTGTTAATTACATCCACCAGCTTCTTATTATCAGATAATTTTTCTACAATCACTTAACCATCTCCTTAAATACTTAGAAATAAAGGGGTCTACAATTAGAAAAAGTTGTCGAATTTTTAAGCTAACAAAATGGTCCTTTTGACCTTTTTAACATTCTATTTTTAATCCTTATTTAATTCTTCGAAATAAATTCAATTGCTTTTGGTAATATTTCATTAAAATTATCCGGATAATCATGGTCTAAACCCTTACAAATTTTTAATTCATAGGAAATTTTCTTGCTGCTTAATAAATCAGTAAATTTCCTGGTACATTGATAGCAATCATCATCTTTATCGCCGCAAACAACATATCCTTTTATCCCCTTTTCCCTTATCTTATCTAATAAAGGCGCCCATTCATCAATCTCAGGTAACCACGGAGCCACAAGTATAAATCCTTTTACCTGAATTATATCCTTCAGAATTGAATATAAGGCAACTCGCCCTCCTGCGGAAAATCCACCGATAATAATATTATCAGAATCAATATTGTACTTTTCTAAAACACTTTTATAATGTTCCTTCAGCTCTCGTGAACCTTTTTCAATATCCTTCCACTCATAACCTTCCGAAAACTGAATTTGAGAAGACTGTGGTAAGGCTAATATGAAATTTTTATCCACACAAGAACTCCAATAGTCTTCTGTTATCTCAATATTTTCCTGGTCACCGTGTAAGGCAATAGTTAAGGGATGCTTATATTGTTCATTCATCTTATCCGGTACAATTATTTTTAAATCAGGTTTCTCATCTCTTTTGGCTTCTGCCTCCCTTTTTTTACATATATCTAATAGTTCACCGAACTCTTTATATTTATTAAGCGACTTTAAGTCTTCATCTTCAATTAAGTATTGGTATTGATGCCAAAATCCTTTTTCTACTATCGCCTCTCTCATTAACTGTAGTGCTAATTCTTCAAGTCCTACCTCGTTGGCAATTGAATATCGAAAATTGTATATTTGAGCAAGGTTTCCTTTTTCTATATCTTTATAATTCTCGGTTATGAAATTATAAGCTTCCAGATAATTCCCACCTCTATATATTTCCAATGTTCTGTTTAGCAATCTTATATAGGTTATTCTTTTCAAATTTATCTTCTCCTTATTTCATTTTATACTTATCTAATTAGTGTCAATGGGACGGTTCTTTTGACACTTCCACTCTTGATATTTCACCGTTTTTTATTTTTAGCACTTCACCAAAAAATTTGATTTCATGGTCATTTACAATTATTCCATCTCCATCCTTACAGGCATAAATTACTGAGTCGCTTTTAATAGAATATCGCTTTAAATTTTCTAAAAATTGTTTCATGTTATGGTCAAGATGAGGAAAAAATTCAAAATCAACTAAACCTAAAGCTGTATAATCTTTTAAACCAATAGTGTTTTCATCGTGAAGAGTAGTTATATCAATTGTTTTTGACATAATAATACTCCCAGCACTGACTCCAATTAAAATACCACCTTTCCGAACATACTCTCTTAATTTTGGGAGAAACTGACGTTTTTTAAGAGAATTGAGAAAGTAATAAGTATTGCCTCCTGAAAGAAAGATGGCATCACAAGCAAGCAGCTCATCAATTTTATTCTCGTTATATTCTTTATCAACATCAAAATAAAGCAAATCAGTAATTCCAAACTGCTTATACCACTCCACTTTTTGATTAAAATAGTTTCTTTGTAGGTCTGATTGTGATGGAATATAAGCTAATCTGGGCTCTTTTTTACCTAACATTTCTATAAAAGCTAAATCAACTTCTTTGTGATCCTGAATTTGGTCGCTGTGTAATACTAATTTTTTCATAATCATTTTTACCTGGGAAACGTCTGGGGTCAGGCTTCGTAATTTCACATTATTATTACTCTCTATACTCGATTTGGTTACAAAGTCATTTTTCTTAGATCTTCCATTTAATAGATCAGCTACCGTTGAACCGCCCCATTATACGAAGGGGCTCTATATCAAAAACTTACCATCTTTATAAACCAGCTCGCCATCTGCGTAAATTTCACCGCCCTTTTTCATATCACAGAGCATATCCCAGTGTATGGCTGACTGATTCTTCCCTAGAGATTCAGGTATAGACCTTCCGATTGCCAGATGAATTGTCCCTCCAATCTTCTCGTCAAATAACATATGCTTGGTAAATTTCTGTATATTATAATTTGTCCCTGCCGCTATCTCTCCTACATACCTTGATCCCTTATCTGTCTCCAGAATCTGCTCCAAAAGCTCCTGTCCCTTGGCTGCCGTCGCCTTTATTACCTTCCCTCTCTCAAAGGCCAATTGAATATCCTCGATTTCCCTTCCCCCGTATATGCCGGGAAAACTGAATCTGATATGTCCTTCTACACTATCTTCTACCGGTCCGGTAAAGACTTCACCATCGGGAAAATTCACTCTTCCGCAGCAGTTCACCCATTTTCTCCCTTCAATAGACATCTTTAAATCGGTATCTTTAGAAACTATTCTAAGGTGTTTTTTACCATTTAAAATATTACAGATACCTTCCTGTTTCTTTTCTATTTCTTTCCATGCTGCTATCGGGTCTTTGCTATCGATATAGCCTGCCCCATAAACAAAATCTTCGTATTCCGAAACCGACATGCTCGCTTCCTGGGCATTTGCCTGATTGGGGAACATTGTGCCACACCATCTTAGCTCCTTTTTTGCGACTCTTTCAAAAAATATCTTGGTAATTTCACTTGAACCTTGAGCTGATAATTTCAGTTTTTCGGGATTTACATTGCTAAGCATTCTGGTATTTGTCCCGCCAAAAAAGGATAACAGCACATCTACTGTTTCAAAGGCCTTCTTTACGCTTTCAGGTACATATTTTATCTGTTCTTCACTGCCGCCTTTTAATAATATCTCTTTCAACTCTTCACTGTTTATTAAAACCTGAGGAAGAGCTCCCAGTTTAACTGCCAGGCGGTAGCTTTCTTTAATTAAAGGCAGGGTGACTACATCACCCACAATTACTATTTTTTCTCCCCTTTTTAGATCAAGTGAATACTTTAAGAGCACCTCGGCATGTTTTTTTATTCTATTGTCCATCTTCTACCTCCGTAAATAATATCTCATATCATTATTAAAACTATAATATAATAAATCGGTATTTCTTGGCAATTTTTTTTAGCTTCTCCCTGCCTCTAAGGTTTCTGAGCCAGCCACAATATGCAATCAGTGGAAAACTTTTTTACTTCTTCCAACTCTTCACACAATTCAGAACGCAATATCCCCTCAATTAAGGTAAACTCTACTTCTTCCAAACTTGAAATTACTTCTTCCCTGGTTGGAAGGTGAATAAAAGTATCTCTCTCTTCCATTTTTATTATCCTATCTCCAAATTCGTGCAAACTTTTATCTTGTAAATGCATTGCCCATTTTCTCTTTTCCTCTTGCCAAAATGATTCATACTCTTTATCGCTGTCCCTGTCATGAGTGGTAAATAAGAAATACCCTTTAGGTTTTAATATGCGCTTTATCTCTTTTAACACTTTTATCCGATTTTCTCTCCCCGGTATCTGCATTATTCCATTAAATGAAAAAAGGGCTGCCTCAAAGGTTTCGTCATCATAATCTAAACAAGCTGCATCTCCCACAATAAAATTTATGTTATAATTCAATTCTTTACTGATTGTTCTGGCTTGCGCTACCATCGCTTCCGATAAATCCAAACCTTCTACTAAATGGTAACCAAGTTCATAGAGCCCTATAGTTGTTCTCCCTGCACCGCATCCAATATCTAAAATACGGTCTTCCGGATTAAAATATTTCTCAATCATCATCTTCTCAGATTCCCATAGCCTGATTTCCTTAACTGCTCTTGTATAATCTGAAACTGTCTTTTCTGTGCTAAACGATTTTCTAATAAACTCTATATCAACTTTTCTTATGTCCATCTCTTTATAATCCTCACTTTAAATAATTTCGGGTATATAAAAAGGGGACAAGCTGCTTTTTTTATCCTTATTTTCGAATTATTTAAAAAAGCAGCTTGTCCCCTTTTTATTCATTTAGGCTTTTCTTGATTTCCACCAACACACCAGGAACAATATCCCGGGGGTGGGAATCGCTATGGCTATTATATAAGGGTAAAGCCGGGGAGAAATTAACCAAAAGTGCACCGCTAAGTTTATCAGGAAGAAGCCAATAGTGATTGCTCCGCCCAATCCTTCCCAACGCCAGGCAATACCCAAGCCCAGAACACTTAATATTAAAGTGAGGGGGATCAAGTTTTCTACTGGAGGATAGTCCTTCATAGCATGCGGGTCTGCTGTACCGGTTTGTACCCAATTTACCGCGTAACCGGTAAGCATAATCAGAGTAAATACGATAATTATAATGCTCCAGATTCGAGCAATCCACCGCAACCTAAACACAGATCTATTCATGTTTTGGCCCTCCTTTCAGCTTTAACTTAAAAAAGCCTCTTTTGGAAGTGAAAGATATTTTCTTTGGTCAGTATCAAAAGCAAATATCTTTTGCCTATAATTCCCTCTTTGGTTGATATTATATGGTGCGGGTGTTCCACTGCAACAACTCGTGTTATTCTTGGCTTATGTAGATTATATGTCTTCGCAGGAGGGATGTCAAAAAAAACGGGAACCGTAAAATAAGTGCCTGTCCCAATTTGGGATATTTTGCGATAGTTTTTGTAAGGCATGTAATGTAATATTTTTCGGAATTATTATTTTTTTAATAAATATTCCAAAAAAATATTCCAGTAGGTCTGGTTGTGGTGTGGCTGTCTTATTTTAAGGGTGGTAAAAGACAGGCTTTTAAGTAGATATTCTGGTCGGGGCGAGAGGACTTGAACCTCCGACCCCCTGAACCCCATTCAGGTGCGCTTCCAAACTGCGCTACGCCCCGACTTATACATTATACTAGATG
>JAYEJO010000084.1:0-14238 GCA_034660595.1 Candidatus Caldatribacteriota bacterium | reverse complement strand
GGAGACTTGGTATCAGCTAATACTGCTAACATTTCAGGTTTCATAGAATCCCAATTACAACGCATCTCTAATACTGTAGGCATCGGTGTACCCACGACCATCTGGTCAGCAGAACCCTTAAGAATAGGATTCTCAGTGATCAATGGATCTTCCAAAGCTTCCTTTACAGCCGGTAAACGATTCAATAATTTGACCATCTCTAACTGTTTTTCTTTAGAGGATACAAAGGCGATAAAATCTTGAGCTGCTTTCAGTTTGTCTCCGGAAATACCCTTGGTTAACATAAAGTATACTCCGCTGGTATAAGGTTTAGGCCATTCACCGGTAGCAGAAACTTTAGGAATTCGAGCTACTCCCAAATCATCACCTAATGCACTGACATAACCACTTATTGACCAGTCACCATTAATAATCATGGCAGCTTTTCCTTCTTTAAAGAGGGTATCAGCTCCATCATAATCACATTCTAGAGGCACAATCTTGGCATCAAACTTCATGTCATGTAAGAATTTTAGAGTCGCGATCATCTCTGGAGTGTTGAGGGTAGGCGTAACTCCGTCTTCGGCAAAAACTTTTCCCTTAAAACCTCCCAACCAGGGGACTAACCAGAAAGGTTCGGTCTGATTCCATACCAGGGCATAATTTCCCCCGGTAGTCAGTTTTTTACCTACGGCAAACAATTCATCTGTATCTTTAGGAGCCTCTGCGATAAGTTTCTTATTGTAAAGTAACATCAATTGGTTACCATTGGAAATGGGAATACCCCAATATTTTCCCTCTAACTTAACTGCATCCATAGCTGAATCTACATACATATTTAAGTCAAATAGATTGTCGACTGCTTCAACGATATCTGCAGCTACAAAAGGACCGGCATGGTCACTTACGGTCCACAAAATATCCGGAGCAGCACCGGCCAGACTGGCAGTTAGAAAGTCTTCCCTTAAAACCTCTACATTAGTCTTTTTAACTAACTCAACCGTAACGTTTGGATTAGCTTTCATAAATTCTTCCACTAAAGATTTATTCCAATCCAAAGCTTCTTCACCCTCTTTAGTCCAAAGAATCAGGTTCACCTTAGCGCTGGCAATACTAACTATACCAACCAACATTACTAACACTAACAAAACTGTTAAAAATTTTTTCATTTTACTTTCCTCCTTAAAATTTAAAAATATTTAATGAAACATCCAATTAATTATTCCTTAAATTTTCTTTTTATCACCCCCTTTTTTAAAAATCTCGTTTTTTTGTGTGCATTTACTCTGTCAATATTTTTTTCTTCTGTATATTTCCCCAATAAGTATAAGTTATAAACGTTCAAAAATCCTCACCTGGAGTGATGGAATGTATATGGTCCCCTGTAATACTTCTCCTTCGGTTACAGACCGCCAATTTCCGGAAGGTAATTCAAATTTCACTGTTTCAGTTCCATTATTAGCCACAATCAACGCCTCACCACTGCCTTGCTCGCCTTTAAAGAAGGAAAACAAGTTATCCGTTCCATAATAAACGCGAATTACACTACTGGTAAGTGCAGGTATTTCTTGGCGTAGTTGAGCCAGTTTTTTATAGTGAGATATAAGAGTTTCATCTGCAGTATCCCATTGGATGGGATAGCGATGGGCATCATAGAATTCCTTTTCACCTAATATGCCCCGCTCATCGCCTTGAAAGATTACCGGTGCTCCGGGCAGGGTATAAAACAGAGTGGAAAGTAGTTTTAATCTCTCTACTGCTCTGGGATTAGGTAAATCACCAAAATTACCTCCCCCCAAATCAGTAAGGATACGCCCAGTATCATGAGAACTTACTAAATTAAATCCCATAGCGGTAACATTTTCTCCATAGGCTGCAAAATAACGGCTCAAATTAGCCAGGGCACTCTCCCCATCAATGCTTCCTTTGGCAAAGTTGAGTAATATATCTCTTCCTAAAGCATAGTTCATCAGAGAATCATATTGGTCTCCCTGTACCCAGGACGGGTCAAGCTGCCAAATTTCTGCAATAAGATAAGCATCTGATTTCTCCATCTTAGCCAGTTGACGCATTTTATTAAAGAAATCTTTCGCATCAGTTAATTCATTTGGTACATCTACTCTCCAGCCATCCGCACCAAAATTTAGCCAGTGACTTACTACCTTAAGAAGGTATTTCTTTACCTCGGGATTACCGGTATTCAATTTGGGTAAACTCCCTACTCCCCACCAGGCTTCATAAGCCGCTGGGTCACCTGGTGTAAAAGGCCATCGGTGAATAAAATACCAATTCCAATAGGGGCTATCTTTCCCATTCTTTACCACATCCTGAAAAGCCCAAAAACCTAAACCGGTATGATTGGGAACAAAATCTAAGATTACCCGCATTCCTCTTTTATGTGCTTCATTTAAGAGTTCTTGTAAGTCCTCTTCGGTACCAAATTTGGGACTCACTTTCAGATAGTCATGAGTATCATATCCATGGGCACTTCCAGAATCGAAGATAGGATTTAAATATAATGCAGTAACTCCTAATCCTTTTAGATAATCGAGTTTCTCAATAATACCAGCTAGGTCTCCGCCAAAATATTGATGACAGCAATGTTGAGTAGAAATAGGATCATTCCAATTGGCTAAAGAAGGTCCTTCTTTAGCCCACAGCTTATTCTGAGCCCATTGTTTATTGAAGTGAAATTCATCACTATTTAGAGCAAGAACATCATTGTTGGGATCCCCATTATAAAAACGGTCAGGGAAAATTTGGTAGATTATCCCTTGACTTACCCATTTAATTTGAGGAAAATGGTCAATGCCATCAAAAAAGAAAGATTGGGAAGGATCTTCCGGTAGAGAAAATTCAGTGCCTTCAATAGTATATCCTACAAAACGGTATTTCAAGGAATCTGGAAATTCCAGTGACAGCCGAAAGACTTCACCGTATTCCCATTGTAGTTGTCTTTCCATAGGCCATTTACCTTCATCGGTAACCAAAAACACTTTTGCAACCTTACGTGGTGAGGTTTTTAACCTTATTACCAAACGTTCATCAGCAATGCATAAATAAGCCGGGTCATCAGGTTTGTGCACCAGAACTACTCCTTCTGTGACTTCTTCTTTAATTCTACATATTGCATTCTGGCCACCAAAGCCATCATTAATATATCCTACGGCGTTCGGGTCTACGGGACCTCCGTCACGCGCAATCGACATATCCTGGGGCCATTTTCCATTAATATAAAATTTATACTGATATTCTCCCGGTTCTAAATCCACAGTGATACTCCAAGTTCCATCAGATTGTTTTTCCATAGGCCACTCCCCCCAACTATTAAAAGAACCGCGTAAACTTACCGAAACTATTTCTTCATCTTCGAGAGGGACATAGATGAAAGTAAACTCCCCTGCTAAAACTAAGCTATTTATCAAAAAAATTATTGTCAGACATAACATACATCCTATAATAAATTTCCACATCTCTTTTAACCCTCCTTCTTTTTAGGAAAATTATTATCTTTGTTTATATTTTTATTCCTCCTGAAGATTCTCTTATTATCAGCTGGGTAGGCAGTTCTACCTTTAGTGGTTCTTTTTTCTTCCCCTCTATTAGTTGAACCAATAAACTGACAGCGGTAATCCCCATTTCATAAATAGGTTGTCGAACTGTAGTAAGGGGTGGTTCTATATGTGAAGCTAACTGAATATCATCGAAACCAATAACGGCTATATCTTCCGGAATTCTTAAAACTTTTTCCTTTACCGCCTTCATCGCCCCGATAGCATCTAAGTCATTGGCAGCGAAAACTGCAGTGGGAATTGATGAAGATTCTAAAAGTTTATGCATCGCTTCATAGCCGCTTTCCTCAGTATTGATACTCTCCATAGTTAACTCTTTGCCATACTCAAGATTATGTTCTTTTAATACCTGAAGGTAACCTTCGAATCTCTCTTGATTAAAAACAAAATCAAATGAACCACCAAGATAGCCAATTCTTTTATGCCCTAAATTTACCAAATAAGATACTGCCTGGTAAGCTCCCTTCCTGTTTTCAGCATCGACATAATTTGCTTCTTCGTAATCTACTTTTCCGGTAAGAATATAAGGAAAATTGTTCTTGCTTAATTGGATAATTCCCTTATCATTTCTGTTTACTCCCACAAGTAAGAGTCCATCGACACGTCGGTCATGGAATAGTTGAGAGTAGTTGAATTGATGTTCGTTTATAAATAATAGAAGATCATATCCTTCAATTTTAGCTTGATGAGTAAACCCGCGGAGAATCTCTGTGTAAAAAGGATTGCCAAAGGTTTTATCTTGAGGGGAGGGAATAATCAGACCGATTGTTTCGGCTTTATTAGTGGTAAGTCTTCTGGCCATTGCACTGGGATAATAACCCGATTCTTTGATAGCCTTCATTACTCTCTCTCGAGTTTTTTCGGTAACTTTAGGACTATCATTTAAAACTCTTGATATGGTGGCTTTCGACACTTTCGCTAATTGGGCTACATGTTCGATAGTCTTTCTCATTTTTTTACCTCGATAATGTAGATAATGTAAGCGGTTACATTCAATATAAAAATGATATACTATTTTTAAAAAGATGTCAAATCTTTCCCCTTTCCCCCTCCGCTTTCTTACATTGGCGCCTTATGATATAATCGTTTAATGAAAAAATCAATAAATTGCTGTAAGGAGTAATAATGGTTGACAGAAGAAATTTCGGGCGTACCTGGTGGGGGAATGCCTGGATAGAAGCAATGGCACAAATTGATCATGACACCAACCGCTTACCCAGAGGCAGAAGCTATGCCAATACTGGCAAAGTACAAGAGATTCAAATTTGTAACGGTATTGTGGAAGCAAAAGTAAAAGGTAGACAACGAAAACCTTATCAAGTAACAATTTACTTGCAAAAATTTACCCCGGAACAACTCGCAAAAATACAATCCTGTATCGCCGAAGATCCGGCCTTAGCCTCCGAATTGGCTTTGGGAAAACTACCGGAAGAAATGCTAGACCGGCTTGCTCAGGAAAAGATCTTTCTTTTACCGACTACCTGGCAAGAGCTTAATGCAAACTGTTCCTGTCCCGACTGGGCCAATCCCTGTAAGCACCTCGCTGCAGTCTACTACCTTATTGCTAATGAAGTGGACAAAAACCCCTTTATTTTGTTTCACCTACGAGGTGTGGAAACCAACACGCTGATGCAGGCCGCCGGCTTTGCAGAACCTGCCGCGGCTGCTGAAAACGAAGAAACTTTTACCCCTTATAAGCAGATAAAAGTTCCCACCAGGGACAATAAAAAGAATACTAAAGTCGACGAAGTCGATTTTTCTTCAATTTTAAATTCTCTTTCTCAAGGAAAGGATAGTGGTGCCATTTTTGCCCTCCTGGAGGAATCCCCTTTGTTTTACTCCGAGGGTAATTTTAAACAAATCCTCTTTAAAGCTTATCACAATATAGCAAACCACATCAAACAATTGCAGCTACTGGAAGAGTCCCCTGCCTGGTTGAAGTCAAATATTTGCCTGCTCGATTCGGGACCTAAGGTCCACCATCCCTTGTCCAAAACTTCTTGTTTTATCTCTCTGCCCAAAAAAATTCCGGAAGGTTTGGAAGGTCCATCAAAAATAATTAACGTTCCCGAAGCCGTGGGTGAGAAGCTAATTCTAAAAAAGAAAAAGGGAATTCTATTGCCTGCAGCAACCCTAATTGATTACTTTATAAGATTACCTCTGCAGCTTTCTTATGAAGAGAGCTCTCTTGAGGTAAGATTAATCAGCATCGCGACTACTATAGCCCTGGCACTAGCCCGGGAATCAGCATTTGTGCCACAGATTAGAAATGATGAAAAAGGCAACTTTTTTGTGCGTTATATTCCCCTTAACCAGCTGAAAACCACTGAAAAAGCCCTGGATTTTCTGGCAAACCTCATCCCGGCAACCTTTTTTTATCGAAAAAAAGATAAATCTCTTCTTATAGGGCGAGATGCCGCCAGGTCCCTTTTATCACTTATCTTGACCCGTATTGTGCATCGCTTTGCCGGTATTAATGAAATTAATAAGCTTTGTAACACCTTTTTTTATGGGAACTATTACCCGGTTCAGAACTTTACCGAAAAGCAGACCGCCAATGTAATTAAAAACTGGTTAAGCATATTAAACTTAAGCGAAAATAAAATTTCCCCGGCAATTAGGATAGAAATACCTCCGGGGAAGAAAACTCGTTTTCAGTTACAGGTAGAGATAGAAAATAAAAAAGATCCCCTCTCCCCACTTCTCCCTTTAGCGGATGTATTTACGACAAAAAAAACTATTTTCTCGCATCCCGTTGAAATGGTGCGCTTTACCGTAGCTCACCAAATTTCTACAGCTTCTACTTATTTCCCGCCTCTAAAAAAGGTTCTCAGCAGCAAGGGGGAAAAGTCACCCCTTATCGACCCCCTGGAAATGGCCAGATTTATCCAAAATGGCCAATATATCTTTAATATGCTTGGCATACGCGTGATTGTGCCCAAAGAATTAAAAATACTTAGCTCACCTCAGCTGTCTCTGGGAGCTAAGTTTAAAGCCGGCGAGAAGCAAAACATTTCTTATTTTAATCTGGAAGAAATGTTAACATTCTCCTGGGAAGTGGCTCTGGGCGATCTTAAGCTAACGCGAAAAGAATTTCTCCAACTGGTCAAATCTGCAGCAGGGGTAGTAAAATTTAAAGAGCACTACCTGTTACTTCAGCCTGAAGAAGTAGCGCGAATAGTTAAAAAGCTAAACCAGCCCTTGCCTAAACTATCTTCTGCAGAAATAATGCAAGCATCATTAACCGGAGAGACCGCCAATATACTTTTTCATTCTGATAATAAACTCCGTAAAATAATAGATGAGCTTACCAGGTTTAAATTGGTCAAACTCCCAAAAAACTTAAAAGGAGTGCTTCGACCCTACCAGAAGCGAGGTTTTCAGTGGCTTTATTCTAATGCTGACAAAGGGCTCGGTTCTTGCCTGGCCGATGATATGGGATTGGGTAAAACCATCCAGGCGATTACCCTTATTTTAAAGCTCAAAGAAGAGAAAAAACTGGATCATCCTGCACTGGTAATTTGCCCGACTACCCTGGTCGGTAACTGGCTGAAGGAATGCAACAAATTTGCCCCATCCTTAAAAGCCTTGACCTATCACGGACCAGAACGTCAACTTATTACCGCTCACGCCGATTTAGTCATTACCACATATGGGCTATTGCGCCGGGAAGTTGAAAAATTTAAAAAAAGAAACTGGAGTCTTATTATTATTGACGAAGCTCAAAATATAAAAAATGCAGATAGTAAGCAGAGCAAAGCGGTTAAAGCATTAAAAACCAGTGGCTCTATCGCCTTAAGCGGAACGCCGGTAGAAAATCGCCTAAGTGAGCTCTGGAGTATTTTTGATTATTTAAACTCAGACTATCTGGGAACCCGGCAGAATTTTATGCGTCGTTTTGCTATGCCCATCGAAAAGTACCGTGACCAGAGAAAAATCGCCTTATTACAAAAAGCCACCGCTCCCTTTATTATGCGTCGTATGAAGACAGATCGTTCCATCATACAGGATTTACCCGATAAGATAGTAAAAAATGAATACTGTTACCTGAGCAAAGAACAGACTGCTATCTACCAGCGTGTTGTGGATACTAATATACAGGAAATTTCCAACAGCGAAGGAATCGCGCGCCGGGGACTTGTTTTCAAGTTAATGACCTCTCTAAAACAGATCTGTAACCACCCGGTTCACTATACCAAAAAAGGAACTGTCGTCAAGGAGCACTCAGGCAAAGCAGAGATGACCATTTCTCTACTGAAAAAGATTATATTCGCCAGGGAAAAAGTGCTCTTATTCACCCAATACAAAGAGATGGGGAATCTACTGGTACAACTAATCCAGACAGAACTTCGAATAGCACCTCTCTTTTTTCACGGCAGCCTCACCCGGAAAAAGCGAGAAATTATGATTGAGGATTTCCAGAACGGTAATGTCTCCCCGATTATGATTATCTCACTGAAAGCAGGAGGCACCGGCCTTAACCTGACCGCCGCAACCAATGTCATCCACTATGACCTCTGGTGGAATCCTGCCGTAGAAGCACAGGCAACCGACCGAACTTACCGTATCGGCCAAAGCAGGAGTGTAGTTGTACACCGGCTTATTACTATCGGTACATTCGAAGAAAAAATTGATGAAATGATCAGCGCCAAAAAAGAGTTGGCTGAATTAACTGTTTCTACCGGTGAAAAATGGCTCAGCGAACTCTCCAACCAGGAACTGAAAGAAATATTTAAGCTAAGCTAATTCTTCTCCCAAAATTTCTCCGGATAACTCTATAATTATTTTATGTTGTTGGCCATCAACTGATCTATAACATTACGGCAAAAAGGATAACCACCTGGGAGCAGATATGATTAAAATCTTATTTTTTTGATTGCTAACTATTCTTCCGACATGTTGTTTATTTACTAACTGAATGGCAGGTACATTTAGCTTATTCTGAAATTTAATCAAGCTGCTCGAAACATTCTCATCTGATAGCTTACATTCAATCAGCAGTGTAGGATGATGATCTTTACAAATAAGAAAATCAACTTCTTCTTTTTCTTTATTGCGAATATAATGCAGGGAAAAATCTCCCAATCCCAAATCGTTCCAATTTAAAATTGCCCTATATAACTCTAAGCCAATCATATTCTCAAAACGGATACCTCTATCATTTATTTGTGCATAGTCAAAAAGATAAACCTTCTTTTCCTTTTTAATTGCCCGGGGAATTTTATATGTCCATGGTGATATTCGAAATATCAAATAATGGATTTCAAATACTTCAAGCCAGGTTTTGACACTGTCCACGGATACCTGGACATCTGTGTTTAACGAACTTAAAGAAAGAGGACTGCCTACTTTTAGCGGTAAGAGGGAATATAAGATCTCCAGGGAATCAAACTTTTTAATTTGGGTTAAATCTCGAATATCTTCCCGAATTAACTGGTGCTGATAATTATTTGACCACAACCGGTAAAAATCCTTTTCCCCTTTCAAAAAGGGCTCAGGAAAGCCACTAAGTTCAAAAAGGTCATCCCATAAACCATAGTCCGTTTGATTATCCTTTTGGAAACGAAAAGGATGATTAATGAAATAAGGTAGCGGGTTTTGGTGGTTCGTCAATTCTGAATAGGTAAAAGGCAGCAAGTGGAATTTCATATATCTGCCGGCCAGGGAATCTCCACCTTTTTGATGCAAATCTAATCTACCGCTGCCGGTAACCAGAATCTTGTATTCCTTAGCAAATCTGTCATAAACTCCTTTGAGATAATTCTTCCAATTACTGTATTTATGAATTTCGTCAAAAATAACCAATGGGATCGATTCATCCATCCGGTCGACTTTCTCAAAAAAGTAAGGATCTTTAATCAATTCTCTCTTGCTGGAAATATCATCCCAATTAAAGTAAACTTGGTTGCTGAAATCCCTGGCAATCATCTTTGCCAGGGTTGTTTTTCCGCTTTGCCTGGGACCGGACAAAAATACCATATTTTTATAAGATGATAGCTTTTGCCATATTTTCTGATAAATTATTCTTTCTTTCATGATAACTATAATACTACTCAATTCGAAAAAAGTCAAGACTATTTTGGGTAAGATTCGAAAAAAGTCACTTTCAACAATAAAATCTCACTCAGCCCTTATAAAATAAGGCTTTCCGCCTACATCCAAAATAAGCCGTTTTAAGCGCCTATTTTAAAAAATATGATGAATCACTCCAGACAACCTCAAGAAACGCTTCTACGGCGATTTTTCACTAAGAGCCTTATTCCACAAGGCTTTCAGACTGCTAAAAATAGGTTTTTTAGCTCTTTTTTGCTCATTTTCTCCCTATTTTGGAGTCACTATCAACATCTTATATACCATAAAAAACGCTGGAACCCTTATATTTTCAACGTTTTAGAGCCTTGCTATTTTTTCCTATAAAAACTAATAATGCTCTAATTCTATATATATTGATTCCCCTTGTTTGTGCCTTATCTTTCACGATGACAAAGAGGAAATATTGGATAATATGTGGAAAAATAGCTTCCTGTAAGGGTTACAGAGTTTCGAAAAGACCAAAAAAGGCTAAAAAAAACGTCGAATTTACTGATTTTTCGAAAATTGAGACGCATTTAAAAGCATTCTACGTGCGTTTTTGGGCATTCCTGAAGGGGGTCTGAAAGCCTTGTAAATAAAGGTTTTAGAAAGGGAAAAATAGGAACAGAGAACTTCCTTGTTTCTACATTGTATTTATACTACAGATATCGTCCAGTAATATATTCGATGTAAAAACTAGGTAAATTCGGATAATTCCTTGCCAATCTAATGATCAAATCCTGATAACTCATAGCATGAAAATGAATACCATCCTCTTTAGTTATTTTAGTAAATTCGTTTATTTCTTTATGATGTCTAGCACCCTCTAATCCAATCGTATCATACCAGAGATAAAGAAGCCGAAATTTATCTTTACCAAACGTTTCTTTCAACCCTAAAATGTGTTTTATTAATTGAGCGGGATGTAAATGGGCAAATTTGTTGTCATAGGGACTTACTTCTTTTGCCAACTTTAATAAATTTGGTATATCATCCCATACTTTATTTAACTCAATATATTTGGGAGAAATCCCGGAATGTGTTCTTGAATGATATGCCTCTGAAAACTTACATTCTATTGCAAAAACCTTAAATCTTGATTCCGGAGAGTTTTTAATAACAACATCAATATTTGGGCTATGTTGAAATATCTCACTTATAGGGAATTTAACCTCAAAGATGATATCCTGGGAAGAAGTATTATTTTTACTGCAAAATCCACACGCAGCAGCTATAGGAGTGATACGTTTTTCTCTTTTCCAATATTGAAAAATATTCACACCTAATGCAGACGAAGAATGAACTGCTTGCATTTTACAGGGATTTCCAATTAATTCTCCGCCATCAGCTTGAGTAAAACTATTTCGGGCTCCAAGCATCAAAGGTTCGAATAGATTGTCGTTTAAATTTTGAGTATAGGCTTTTCGACCCCAGTTTCCCTTGTCCCCGATAAGTATTATACTGTTACGATGTGCCCATTGTATTTGCTTTGATATAATATACTCATATGCTTTCATAATTATCCTCTAATGTGAAGACTTACCCCCATTTTGTTTACAAACTTACATTACTAAGTATTTTTTTAATTTTTCTCTTCACAAACTAATAGTGACAAACTTCGCATTTAGAGATGTCTTAGTTATGGTAAGTATCTACTAAATGACCTATTCTCCCTGGACAATTCTCTCCGCTTTTATTTTTATGCGGTCTAAGTTTTGCATTGTATTTTATTCTTTTAAATTTCCTACCACAATAAAAACATTCAAAAATATAGGTAGGGCTAAAATTATTCTTAGCATTTTCTAATTTAGGCAAGAAGTTTTTACTTTTACTTCTATGAGTCGGTAAAGTTTCTATGGGCCCTATCGGCGAGAATTCAATTTGAAATTTTGGAGAAAACGACTTTGAACTTACTTCTACATTTTCTATCCAATCTACTCTAAAAGTTCTATGTTCTTGAGTCTCTGTTTTAATTGCATGAAGTACTAAATTATTTTGTTTGGTACGACGTAAGGAATATGGTTCAATTAAGTAATTATAAGTATCATATCCTTTTTTCCTGTATTCAAGTTCAATACATAGGTGGTTTACAGCAGCAAAACGAATCGATTCTATTGGAATTCTTATTTCCCAATTATATATTGTCGAAGGAGGAACCCAGGCAGTATCTTCTTCTCTCCGAATGGGTAGTGAGGCAAGAATTTTTGGGACATAAGTTCCCTCTAACTAATCAAATAGATGTGGTAATTCTTCCCAAAACTGTTCAAGGGGAGGTAATACTTGCAATTGGTGACCTAACATATTTTCCCATTCACTCCTTAGCTCATTATGATATGGAGAATCTTTAATTAATTTATAATTCGGCACCGACACACCTTTTGTTTCACATTTTTTAATTAAAATAGATCTTATATATTTGGGTTGAGATTGAAGTGCCCCACGACGAAAAAGATTAATTATATCATATAAATCCCTCGGGCGACCACGTTCACCCATTGCTCTTATCTTTTCTGCAAAAACTTCTTCAAACGTATAACATCTTACTTTGCCAGGATTAGGTAATTTATCTGGATAAGGATGGGCAATTTTACACAAGACAGAAGGACAAACAACTTTTTCTAAAGCAGTAAGATCTAATTTGATACTAGCCGGAGTTGGGGTATTACGGGGGCCTCGATAATAAATACGGGCTTCTACTGATAAAGGAGATTCTCTTTGTTTAATTTTTGGTAAAACTAAAGAAAAGTCAATGCCTGATTCTTCTGTTACACGTTTTAAAATTCTATCAAGAATTGAAGATATCTCTTTAAGTTTAATTGGACCACCGGGCAATACAGTAAAATCTAAATCTTCAGAAAATCTATAAGTTTCAATATAACATTTCTTAATACATGTTCCTCCTTTAAAAGCCCACTTAGGACCTACATCGGGATCAGAACCTATTCCCCAAAGAATCCAACCAATCACATAATCTTTTTCAATAATATCTTCTCTTAGACTCCATTCGCTAACCAAATTTTTAATATCTTCGTGACTAATCATTTATTTCCCTTTTTATTTTATTGTTACATTAATCCAGAGGTTCCACCGGCGTAAAATATGTCCCTTAATAGAAACAGTAGGATCAAACACAGAATAACCTTTACTCATGTTTGATTTACAAATTTCAATAATCTTCGGGCTTTTAAGATTTAAAGTTTCTATAATATAACCCAATCGTTTATAAACTGTTCGATTATTTAATAGTTTTATGTATTTAAAAAGTTTTGCCTCATCTCTATAATCTCCTTCAAAATATTGCCTTACTATCTCTGTAATATGTCGCATACCCCCACCGATAGAAGGATCATCCAAAATATCAATTAATGTTCGGGTCGGGTCAGAAACTCTTACTTTAGTTTGTTGTCTCCAGATTGTACTCGTACCAAACAACTTTTCCTTTTGTACAACCTTTGCAATATATGAAGTATTTTGAATGAGAATTTTTCTATTCCGAACAAGACGCGATGTAAAAACTACAATATCTTTAAAAATTTGATCAGTAAGACCCCAATGCTCACAAGCACTCCAACCACCAATATAACCTGGTGTAAATATTTGAGCAGCAATTATCCAAGGGTCCTCTCTCCGTTCAGATGGTTTTAGTGTTCCCAAAGGAACAATTATATAAAGCCCTTTACAAACTCGAGTCAGCCATCCTCGAGATGCCCAATAAGCAAGAAGGCGACTTGCCCTGGAGTAACTTATTCCTAATATATTTACTGCATCAGATATTTTAAAAGGCCCTTTTTGTTTTCGATTCAAAAGGTCAAGTAATTTTCTATTATCTTTTAAAATACCACCGGGTACTTTTGGCATGGTATATTTATCTTGCATTATATTCACTCCAATGGAAGAATCTACACTTTGTATATACCATATATATTATTTAATGTCAATCGAAACTAAGATTATTTATTTATTCTTCTTAAAAAAATGAAATAAGTAATGGTTTTCTGCTCAAAATGTGGGAGTCTAAAACTCTTATATTTCCTGCGCTTTAAAGACTTAGTATTTTCTTCTATAAAAAATAATAATCCTCTAATTCTACATATATATATGTTTATCTCTTTCGCTTAGCTAAAAAACAGTCTTCCTATTCCCTATTTTTCCTTTTTAATTACAGAATTTTCTCCTATCATGCCCAGGAAAGCCCTATAACATAAGGGTTTCAAAGGTGAGCTTCGTATTTTGATTATATGAGCAAATTTTGCCTTAACCTATACTTTACCCCTCAAAAATGGCTCTTTTTTGAATAAAATTTCACTCTTTTAAAAACTGAAAGTGGCTATTTATAAGGATTTCCTGATTTTGGGGAGGTGAAAATATCCCAAAAACAGGGTAGTAAATTGCCGTTTTTTCGAAAATTGAGACGCATTTAAAGGCATTCTACGTGCGTTTTTGGGGCATTCCTGTAGGGGGTCTGAAAGCCTTGTAAATAAAGGCTTTTCAATGGGATAAATAATTAAAATAAGGGCACATCCATTTTTTTTATTAATACCTAAAGCCTCAACCATCCGGTTAAGGAAATCCTCAGACCTTTTAGCTCGTCCGCTAAAAGTTACCGAATTATTGA
>JAYEJO010000083.1:0-3641 GCA_034660595.1 Candidatus Caldatribacteriota bacterium | reverse complement strand
GCTTTTATAAGTTCTTCGAAATCTTCGGGTATTTTTTGCGAATAGGCATCATTTTCTTTGGCGAAGAACCAAAGGCGGCCAATTTGATTTCGCAATCTTTTTAAAGTCTCAGCCAAGGTTTGATTTTTAGTAGAGTAATTTATTAAATCATGAAATTCTGCATCTAATTGAATTAATTTTCTCCGATCTTTTTCCTGTTTTATTTTTTTAAGAAGTTCCTTCAACTTATTTAGTTCTTCTGTAGTAACTCTTTGAGCTGCTAACCTTCCTGAAAGTCCAATTAAAAATAATCTAACTTCGAAGACATCTTTTAGTTCTTGAAAGCTTACATCTGTAACATAGATACCGTTGTTAGGAATTATATGTACTAATTTCTCAGTCTCCAGGAGAATAAAAACCTCTCGAACAGGCATAGGGCTAACCCCAAATTCTTTCGCTAATTCTTTAATATTCAATACTTGTTTTGGTTTGTAATCCAGATAAACTATCCGTTTTTTAAGTTCTGAATAAATTTCTTTATTTACCATAAATACCACCTATATATTAAGGATATATAATAAATATATCACTAAAATATCGCTATGTCAATTCTTTGTTCGTAAAAACAGTATCGGGTATGCAATTAGTTAGTCGGTTAGTTAGTTACCTGGTTACCTGGTTAAGAAAATAGAATAAAGAAGCTAGAAGATAAGATAGTATCGAGTTAAGGGAGAGAAAGAAAAGATAGGAAAAACAAAAGTAATAATTTTTTATATAACTAACCTAACTAAATAATTGAAAAACATTTCTAATTTTGTTATATTAAGTTTAAAAGAGTTTGATTTATCAAACTAGTATAAAAATTCAGTGTAAAAATTAAGGAGGGGGCAATCTTGAATAATAACTCTAAGGATATTGTTTGGGTTGATTTTGATACTTTAGAAGATTTTATGGTTGATGTTTTTAAAGGGATAGGAGTTCCGGAAGAGGATGCCCGCATATGTGCTGATGTGTTAATTACTTCTGATAAAAGAGGGATAGATTCACATGGTATTGGCCGCTTAAAACCTATATATTATGATAGAATTAAAGCCGGGATTCAGTCACCAAAAACAGATATGGAAATTGTTAAAGATGGCCCTACTACCGCAGTTATTGATGGCCACAATGGAATGGGGCAGGTAATTGCCAAGAAGTCTATGGCTCTGGCTATTGAAAAGGCTAAAAAGATGGGACTGGGGATGGTAGTAGCGAGAAATTCTACTCATTATGGGATTGCCGGCTATTATGCTTTAATGGCTATCAAAGAAGGAATGATCGGAATTACCGGTACTAATGCCCGTCCTTCTATTGCTCCTACTTTTGGGGTAGAAAATATGTTAGGAACTAATCCTTTAACTTTTGGCATGCCCTCTGATGAAGAGTTTCCTTTTGTCCTTGATTGTGCTACCTCCATTACTCAGAGAGGAAAGATAGAATTTTATGACCGGGCAGGGAAAGATGTCCCTTCGGGATGGGTAATCGGACAAGATGGCAAGGCCAGAACAGACACCCATCAGATTTTGCAAGACCTAAAAACAGGGAAAGCTGCTCTTGCTCCTTTAGGGGGTATCGGAGAGGAAACTGCCGGCTATAAAGGATACGGTTATGCTGCTGTAGTTGAAATCCTCTCGGCTGCCCTGCAAAACGGAAAGTTTCTTAAAATGTTATCAGGGGTAGAAGATGGCAAACCCGCACCCATTAATTTGGGACATTTTTTTATTGCTATTAATATATCTTTCTTTACAGATATCGAATCATTTAAGAAAATTACCGGGGATATTCTTCGTTCTCTTCGTGCTTCTAAAAAAGCTCCCGGAGAGAAGAGAATTTACACCGCCGGGGAAAAAGAATATATAGCCTGGCTGGAAAGAAAGGATAAGGGAGCACCTATTAATACGAATCTTCAGGAACAGATTATTACTTTGAAAAAAGAACTTGGTTTAACCAAATATAAATTCTCTTTTGAAAAATAAAAAGAATAGAGGCAGATAAAATGAAAAGAATTAATTTTAAAACAATTATAATTTGTTTTCTATATTTGGTACTCCTCTTTTTTCTATTAACTTCGTCAGTTTTTTCAGTAGAAAATAAAAAAGATTTATATTCTCTCGAAGATATCTCCAATATCCGCCAATTTCATTTATCTGATAAAGCAATAGAATTGCTCAAGGGAAATGGTTTTGTAGTTACTCCTGCATATTACAAGGAGATAAGTGATATCTACTTAGAGTGTAAAGATAGCAACCAGCCCATATTTGTAACCACCGATGCAGTCCTCCATACCGGTCATATATTTTTTGATTATCTTTTGCGAATTTTAGAAGTAGAAAAACTTTATGATTCAGCAGTCGAACTTACTGACCGCATGCTCGAACTTTCAATTGAGCAATATAGTGAAGCAAGCAGTGAAGAGGTCAAAGAGGCAGCCAGATTGAATATCGGTTTTTTTGCAGTGGCCAAAAGGCAATTTGATGCTGAATATCGGGCTGGTTACGAATTAGAAGAATTGGTGGAACAAGAATGTGAAAATATAAAAAATCATAAAGGATTAGAGTTCAGAGAACTTTTAACTTACATAGAAAACCCCAGCATTTATCAGACTCCTTATGCCTACGAAGATTACAGCCAGTATATCCCCAGAGGCCATTACACCAGAAATGAAAAGTTGGAAAGTTATTTTAAAGCTATGATGTGGTATGGGCGCATCGATTTTAAATTAAGGCCGGCCTCAGAAGAACCGGCTATAACTTACGGCAAGAAGATGACCCTGCAAGCCATTTTAATGGCTGACGCCCTTTTAAGAGATGAAGATGCCTTTAAATTATGGAAGATGATCTATGAGCCCACAGTCTATTTTGTGGGAAAGACCGATGATTTATATGTCGATGACTATATAAAACTTATTAAGGAAATATTTCCCCTCAATGAATCTGTGGATAAATATAATAATCAAGAAAAGCTCGCTGAATTTATTGACAGGGCGATACAATTAAAAGCACCTAAGATTCTCTCCGGTTTGGCCTTTGCAGAAGATGGTGATTTTATGGTTTCAACCCAGGGTTTTAGATTTATGGGACAGAGATTTATTCCTGATTCTTATATGTTTCAGGAATTGGTATTTGGAGTGAGGGGTGATAAGATAATTATGCAATATACTGGTGATAAGAAACCTTTTACTATGGAAATTATTCCCAATGAGGGCCCGGTCAGGGCTTTCCCCCGGGGGTTGGATATATGTGCCGTGTTGGGGTCAAAGAGGGCCTTGGAAATTTTAGAGGTAGAAGGAGATACTGAGTATACCGAGTACTATAATCAATTAGATAATTTAAAAGAAGAATTTTCTCTTAAAACCACAGAGGAATGGAAACAGAATCTCTACTGGCGCTGGCTTTATGCATTGCTCCCCTTATTAGAGGAAAACAAAGATGCAAATTTACCTTGCTTTATGCAAAGTCCTGCCTGGATAGATAAAGAGCTGCAGACCGCGCTGGGTTCCTGGACTGAATTGAGGCATGATACCATTTTATATGCTAAACAGAGTTATACTGTAGCAACTAAAGGATTACCTCCGGAGCCGATTTTAACCTACGGTTATGTTGAGCCGTATCCCGAGGTATATG
>JAYEJO010000082.1:0-14687 GCA_034660595.1 Candidatus Caldatribacteriota bacterium | reverse complement strand
TTTCCATTTATCCATCTCCAGGGAAACTCCGTCAGTTTCGCCAACGCGGTAATGACATAATGCTATATTCATACTATCCTTCCTTTGTATAATAATTTTATATCCCTTCATGACTCTCATAATCAAAAAACAATATTTTTTCCTGCTTAAAATTAATAAAGAATGTGTCCCCGGATTTGATTTTTGTTTCACCCGAAATAACTAATTTTACTATTTTATCATTAATTTTAAAAACAATTACCTGGTGAGACCCTTGGGGCTCAACTAATAAACAATTTACTGACATAACAGCATCCTTTTCGTCAGCGACCATTATGTTTTCAGGTCTGACACCGATTATTATTTTTTTATTATTGTAATCTTTTAATCGTTGAGCTATTTTATCATTTAAGATAATTTTAAAATCAGGATTAACCAGATTATATTTGCCATCTTTTATGTTTACGGTAACCTCTGTAAAATTAGTAGGAGGCATACCTATAAAATTAGCTACAAACATGTTTTTAGATTTATGATAGACATCATCAGTTATTCCGGTCTGAACAATCTCCCCATCTTTCATAATTACAATTCTATCAGCCAGGCTCATGGCTTCAGATTGGTCATGGGTTACAAAAATTGTGGTTGCCTTGGTCTTTTTATGAATAGACTTGAGTTCTGTTCGCATATAAACCCTTAATATCGCATCAAGATTGGAGAGAGGTTCGTCCATCAAAAAGATCCTGGGTTTAACTGCAACTGCTCTTGCTACAGCAACACGCTGTCTTTGGCCCCCAGATAATTGGTTCGGGTAACGCTCGAGATATATAGATATGTCAGTCATTTCAGCAACTTCTCTAACAATTTTATCAATCTCCTTTTTAGACATCCCTTTTAATTTTAAAGCATAAGATATATTTTGATAAACCGTCATATGAGGCCAGATTGCATAACTTTGAAAAATCATACTCATATTTCTCTTCCAGGGTGGTAAATTGGTTATATCATCTCCATCTATGGTAATTCTTCCCTTGGTAACTTCCTCAAGGCCGGCGACCATTCGTAAAGTTGTCGTTTTGCCACATCCTGATGGGCCCAACAAAACCAGGAATTCTCCGTCATGGACTTCCAAACTTATATCTTTCACAGCTAAAACATTTTTACCATATCTTTTTGTAATATGGTTTAATTTTAAATTAGCCATAGTTTCCTCCTGTTAATAAGTAATTTTAAGCTGTAACTCCGCCCCACATCTGATTAATATACTTGCGAATAAATAAGGTAAAGAGTACCATCGGCAAAGCCATTAAGATTCCCCCTGCTGCTGCCAAATTTACCTGAGCGCTTGCCCCAAGTAAGGTTTGATAGACAACAACAGCAAAAGTGGGATTAAATTGGGTTAAAATAATCGCCGAAACAGTTTCATTCCATGCCCCAATAAAAGCATACATTGCACACGCTGCCAAACCAGGTAAAGCAAGTGGTATGGTAATATTAATAAAAGTCCTTAATTTGGTTGCTCCAAATACCTGTGCTGCTTCCTCTAATTCAACGGGGATGCCCAAAAAAATACTTGCAGTAACCCAGATGGTAAGGGCAATGGTCCCTACCGAATATACCAGTGACAAACCAATCGGTTTATCGTAAAACCCTATATTAGCAAGGATTATGACCATAGGCATGGCAATGGCAACAGGCGGAAAAACCCTTACAAATAGAACGCTGACTTTCAAGGCATTCTTCCCTTTAAAAATATATCTGGCAAAAGCATATCCTGCCATTCCCCCGATTGATAAAGAAATAAGAATGGTAAGGCCGGCTACCTGAAGGCTTCTAATTAAGGCAGGGAAAGCATCACGAGTTATAGCAAAAAATGTTTTATAATTATGTAGAAGCCCTTTATAACTTTTAAAATAAACCTCATTTTGCTGATCTAATTTCGAAATATAATTTTCCAGCTCTTCTATAGAAACATCCACATTTAACTGTGTTTTCATATATCTTGACATTTTTTCCATATTAGTGGTATCAAGCATGGTCTGATATTCTCTGTCCTTTTTCTCATAAATGGATAGCATATAACCCTTTTCCCCTTTTTCTAATTTAAATTCAGAAGAAATTGCCGGTACCAGCGGGAGGGGAAATTGATAGGCTTCTCTTGAAGATAAAAAGGATAAAGAAACCAGAAAATATAATGGCGTCATTATTATTATAATTATGCTTGTTATCAAAATATAAAAAATAGTTTTTTTGGCAAATTTAGAGAGAGTACTTTCCCACATTTTTTTTACACCACTTCCTTCTTATCTTTATCAAATGCACCTGAAGCCTTTAAATATACTACTGCCGCTATAGTTACGATTACAGAAGTTATGACCGCATAGGTCGAAGCTATCTGATAGCTGTTGTCGAGTCGTGATAATTCTTCTTTATAATAGATTACCCTTTCCAGCAAAAGCGGAATTCTGTCAAATCCAAAAAGCATGACCACAATAAGCCAGATCTGAATGGCTGCAATTAATCTCAGGATAACTGCTGTTATAATGGTTGGTTTAAGCATCGGTATGGTAATCTGTCTTAAAACTGTCCAGCCGTTCCCTCCAAAAATATATCCTGCTTCTTTAGCTTCTTTAGATAGATTTTGTAATCCGGCAAGTAAGATTATCATCATCGATGGTATCACCTGCCAGGTGTCAATAATAATAATTAACCACAAAATCGAAAATTTAGTTCCGGATAAAAATAATATCTTTTCTCCCTTGGTTAAAAAACCTAAATAATAAAGCAGGCTGTTCATCCAGCCATGAGCAGTTAGCCCGGTTTTCCAGATTGCAGCGGCTCCCACTGCCGGAATTGCCATAGGGACCATGGCAATAAATAGGAAAATTGCTGAACCCTTAAATTTTTTATTAATCAATAAAGCCAGAGCTAAGGCGACAAAAAATTCTATCACAATAGAGATACCCGCAATAAAGGCGGTATTTGCAAATGCTTCCCCAAAAGAAGTAGTAGTGAAAACAGTAATGTAGTTCTGTAAAGTAAAACTTCCATCTACCCCCTTAAAGCTGCTAAAAATAGAGGCGATAACCGGGCTAAGCCAGAAGAAGATATAGTAAATTACCGTCGGAGCAATTAATAAATAGGGGGTCCAGTTTTTATTTTTCTTCAAACTCGAAAGGTTAATTGTGTCCACTCCTTTCAATAAATTAGATGAAAGAATTATGATTTCTGTTATTTAGCACTTATCAAGTAATATAACCAAGGAAATTACGTTTCCTCGGTTATATTACTTTTAGGAAATGAGAAAATATCTAAAACTGATTTATCTACTTCCTCAAAGCATCTAATTTCGCTTGAGCTTCATCTAAGAGGGCTGTATCTACAGTTCCATCGCCATTCAAGACCATCTCAACAAAGACATCATCAAACACTTTCTTAACTGCTCCCCAATCCTGATAATCCCCACCGGGAACACCAGATACCCTGCCTTTGTTTAGAACCATAACAGCCTTTGCAATTACTTCATCTTCCGGGTCATCACCTAAATAATTAAGCGCTTCTTCTACCGGAGGAATAAACCCACCGGTACCTTTGGAAATTTTCACCTGCATATCAGGTCTGGTTATAAACTCAAGAAATTTTATAGCTAATTCCTTATTAGGAGCATCTTTCATGATACCGTATCCACTAACTCCTGCAATACTCCCGATACCTGCAGGTCCTTCCGGTGCCGGAGCTACCGAGAAAAGAGTCTCGTTCGAACTATAGACCGAGCCAGCCCGGGCACAATGCATCCAGCTTAACCACGCTTCTTCCCTCTTCATGGGGTCAATACAATTCTCTACGTTTAATACAGCGGGGATAAAGTCATCCTTCATGGAAACTAATATTTCCCATGCCTTTATTGCTTCAGGAGTATTGATATCCGGGAAAGTCGCCCCATAAGATAAGGATATTGCTCCAAACTGGTATACAAAGGATTTCATCGGAATACCTGTTACCACAGTTTTTCCTTCACCCTCACCTTTGGCAATAGCATTTGACCATTTTGCAAAATCTTCCCAGGTTAACTTATCCAGGTCAGCGCCACTGGGTAAATATTCTAAAGCCTTCTTATTGGCAATAGTAAGGTAAACATCAGCGCCTACCGGGATAAAATACTGCTTGCCTTCAAAGTTTGTACCATATTCAAATGCCGGACTAAAATTCCGGTCATCCCACGATTTAACATAGGGAGTTAAATCTTCTACATATTCCTTCTCAATCCACTCCCACATATTGGCAACATAAGCACAAACAATATCTGTGGTGACATTACCGGTCTTCTGTTGAATCTCCGCTCTGTCTAATAGCTTTACATCATCCATGATCTGAAAATTAACTATGCAATGATTTTCTCTCTCGAAAGGCTTAATTACATTTTCAAGGATAAATTCCTGTTCCGCAGGAACAGACCACAGCCTTGAAGAAAATACAAGTGTTTGCAGACCAGCCAGAGCAAAAGTGCTGAAAAACATCACCAGCAAAATACTAATAAACACTACCGAAAATAATTTAGTCTTCATAAAAATAATCCTCCTTTATTTTATTAATTTAATATATTTTCGTCAATGACAACATCATAGCATTGAAATAGACCTATGAAATGCAATTTTTATTTATTCACCCCCTTTTTTTTACAAAATTGTTGTAATCTTATAATTTGCTCCAAGTCATTATAATGCCATCGTTGACATTTTTTATATTAACATAACGCCAAATAAATTGCAAATTTTTTTATCCTATCAAAACTATATTTATTTATGTAATAATGCTTCAAAAATAATAATCTTTATTTCCTTTGGTTTAAGCTCTATTTCTACTCCATTGTTATAGGGCAATTCTTCCTTATAACTTTCATCCAGCTTACCCAGATAAACCTTATTTATATCAAATCCCAATTTAATCTTTCCAGTGGTCTCTCTATCAGTGGGATTATAAATCCTGACTACTAATTTATCTTCAAATTCATTCTTTTTAATGGCACTAATCTCTAAATGCTTACCTTTTAATTGAATAAAGCTAAAGTTAGCTGGCATATTCCCCTGTTGATTTTTTAATTGCTGGGTTAATATTTTGGTCTTGTACTGCTTTGTCTTCTGAGAAATGCGGGCATCATCCCAGCTACCCTGATGAGGTATAAGAGCATAAGAAAAAGTGTTTTCTCCTAAACATTGTGCTTCCGGTGTTGGTAATGAGGGGCCGGCATTCCCCCTTTTATTTTCCAGATCCCACCTGGATAACCAACCTACACAGCGGAGCAAAGTTAAAGCTATGGTATTATTATCAGGAATTATCTCGTACTCGGGCAGCCCCTGATTCAGTAATGCCAATCCGTATTCTCCATCATTAATATCTACAAATCCCGAATTGTGAGCAGTTTTATAAGCCTTTTCTTTCCACCCTTCACTATCAGGTATATTAATGGAACGCTTTACTACATCAAAATGACCTTCAGCATAAACATAATCGCTTTTAATAGCAGTGGGAAATTCTACCTGTAAACGATGGTCATTAGCTTTATTATCAAATTTAGTCTTAAATTCTATTCTCTGAACTTCACCAAATAATTTTACTTCGGATTCAATTGAACACTCTATCATTTTTTCCGCTCGGGATTTTCTATCAGATTTTAATCCAACTGGTAACATCATCTTTCCCGATAGCTTTAAGGTGGCTTCTGAGGGACCCACATTTTTGGTGCTAATATTATCCAATCGACTAACTATTATTTCATCATTCAAAGGAGGAGAATAAGTATATTCATCTCCTGCATCTCCGCCATCTACAAACTTATTACAATTTTTAAAGACTTTATTATTTAATTTGTCTATAATGGTTATTGTTCCGTTAGTTTCAACAATTACTTTATAATATTTATTTTCTATGTAATCTCTACCGGCTCTTATATCAGTCTCATATTCTTTAGAGGTCATTAAATCATTAATTGCCTTAATGGTAAAAGTTTTATAGCCACAGGCAGGAATGTCTTTAGCGGTAAAAGATATATCAGCATAATTTACTTCTAAAAATTGAGGAACTTTAAAAGGATTAAAAATAATTTTATAATCTAATCCACGTCCTTTTAATTGATAAGGGATTTCTTCACCTTGTGTAGTTAAAACCTTAACTCGATTTAACTTAACCTCTTGAGGGAATTTAACCCTTGCCTCTACATTCTCATCTATGGAATAAGGCAGAGGATTAAAGACTACTAAGGCTAATTCATCTTCCTTTAAATAATCGATCTTAATCTTTTTAGAAATATAATCTAAACTTTTATTGATTACCTCTTGGGCAATCTGTTTGGACCAATCAAAGCGGGTCATCATCTCTTTGTGTACCTGATCTATACTGCAGCCACAGATACTATCATGGGGATGATTCTTTAATAACCATTTCCAGCTGGTCCAGAGTAAATTTTGGGGATAATTATTGCCTAACAGCCAGGCCAGAGAGGCGGTCGATTCAGCCCAATTTTCTAAAAGAGCTTCACACCTTTCGTTGGCTTGTTTGATATACATACGGGAAGAATATACACTCTGCAAAATATTAGTATCTTTGCCTGATCTGAATTCACCGGGAATTTTATTAAGATTAGACCTTACAGTTTCTTTAGCATAATCTATATATTCTTTTAAGTTCCCTTGTTTTATCTCAATATCGGTAAAGCGTTTATTCAACTCTTTTGTTAAACGGGGGATATGGGGTTGAGCCTCTAAATGATCAACACCATTTAATAATAATAACGATTTTGAAGTTTCTCGAGATAATAAATCTTCAATTGCCTCTTTTATTAGCTTATAGGCCTGCCCAACATCCTCAGGTAAACTCACTGCATTACAATAACCGATTTTGGGTAGATGAACTGCAAAAAGCTCTGTTCCATCAGGACCCTGCCAGATAAATTCATTTCCCTGGGTCTGGTCATATTCTATACCCCGCCAAAATATAATATTATCAATCTCAAAACCTCTTAAGATCTGAGGCATCTGGGATATATGTCCAAAAGGATCCGGTATATAACCGACCTTCATTACTCTGCCAAACTCAGAGGCAATTTTGTGACCCAAAAGTAGATTTCTTACAATTGATTCTGCACTCACCAGAAATTCATCAGGGAGAATATACCAGGGACCAACATGAATCCTGCCTTCAGTAATATATTTTTTTAAGATTGCCCTTCTTTCGGGATGGACTTCTAAATAATCCTCCAGAACAATAGTCTGACCATCTAAGGTAAAATCACTAAACGTTTTATCATTTTCTAAAATATCGATTAAATTATTTATGAGATCAATTAATCTAATTCTAAATTGTTGGAACGTTCGATACCATTCTCTATCCCAATGAGTATGGGGTACAATGAATGCCTTGTATGGCTTTTTATTAATATTATCAACCATTTTAATTTCCCCTTTTTCTGTTTTTTTACAAGCAATGTATGTAAAATCTTCGGTAGAATATATTGCAACTCTATCAGTATTATTACACTTTCTTGCCAAGAATTTTCTTTTTTTAATACAACTCAAGATTGTTTAAGCTAATTACTCCCTTGGTATATTCTCATTTTTAAAGCCATTCTTAATTGAACTGCATCATCAAACTTTTTTGGGTCTAAGCCGGTTATCTCTTTAATCCTTCTTAATCTATAAAGTAAAGTATTACGATGTACATAGATAACTTGGGCGGTTTTGGAAATACTTAAATTATTATCAAAAAAGGCTTTTAAAGTTTCTAATAATGTTTCGTTTATTTTCTTCTCCTTATTATTTTTTGTAGAATAAATGGTTTTTTCCATAAATTCTTGCTGACTTTCTCCTTTTATCTCTGCTAACAGCCTGCCTACGCCTAGATTGTCTACATGATAAATATCTCCCGCTCCTTCCAATTTAGTCCCTACATCTAACGTCTGGGTAGCTTCTTTAAATGATTTGCTTATCCCCCGAATATTTTTATGATATTCTCCGATTCCGATGGTTACTTTAAATTTCATCTTTTGAGAAATGATATTTTTTATTTTCTTTCCAATTCTAAACAATTTATTTCTTAAAATTTCATCTGAATCTTTTAGATTAATAGTCTTTAAAACTACGAATCTATCCCCTCCTGTATAAGATACAATTTCCTGGGGAGTATCAATAAATATCCCTTTAATAGTTTTTAATACATCATTTTTTAATCTTTGTAAATAAATTTCTCCTTCTTTTAACCCTTTAAAAGTCTGTAAACTCTGCTTAGCAGTCTTTTCAAATTGATAAATATCCATAACTAAGGCTACCCGGGGAATCAGGATATCATACCCCACAATTTGCCCTCGGGTTAAAAATAAATCCGGATCATTTCCAATTCTCCCGGAAATTAGATCGTGAATAAAATTTTCCTGAGCCTGTTTTTCCAATTGTATTTCTTTTAATAAAAATTCCTGCTGTAACATCATCTCAACAGTCATCTTTATCACTTCTCCAAAAGGGCTAACTTCATTTGGCTCACCGGTAATACCCACCACTCCAATAATTTTATTATTATGTTCTATGGGGAGGTTAATACCTGGCTTTGCTCCCACTAAATGATTTATATCTTTGGAATATATTTCCAGCTTCTTCCCTTCTTTAATTACCTGGGCTGCCCCTTCATGAAACTGGTTTAAGCGGCTTTTATCACCAGAACCGATAATAACCCCTTTTTCGTCCATAATATTAATGTTTTTTCCCAAAATACTCATGGTTTTATTAACTATATCTTGTGCTAATTGATGGGTAATCTTCATCTGTTGCCACCTCTCTAATTCGTATCTTTAATTAGTTAGCTGGTTAGTTGGTTATCTGGTTAAGAAAAAGAAACCAGAAGATAAAATGGTAATTAGTGTCACGTCAAGAAAGAGAAAAAAAGATCAGCAAATTGTCTTTTATAATTATCTTATTCGATAAAATTATTAAAAATCCTTCTTTTTTATTATATATGTTGATTTAAAAATTACAACATTAGACAAAAAAAGAGGAATTTGCTTTAAAAACATAGAATATATATAATATAAAATAAAAAAGTTCTTTGATTCTTTAACTAAAAATTTAAAGATTTAAAGAGGTGATATACTTAATGGTTATAAAAAGTAAGGATTACCGGGAAGTACCCATAGAAAAATTAAGATGGAAGTGCAATCTTAAAAGCTTAAAAATTAAAACCACCGATGATCTAAAACCCTCTAAAAAGATATTAGGTCAGGAGCGGGCCTTAAAAGCTATAAAACTGGGCTTAGAAATGGAGTATTTAGGGTATAACTTATTTGTAACTGGTAAGGCAGGAACCGGAAGAAGTACCACCATCAAAATGTTGTTGGAAGGAAGAAAAAGAGAGGGCGTAGTATTTGATGATAAGTGCTATGTTAATAACTTTAGAAATCCCGATATGCCTCGGGCTATAAGTTTACCTGCAGGGCAAGGTAAAATATTTAAGAAAGATATGAAAAATTTAATTTTTTCTTTGAGAAAAAAAGTCCCCCTTATCTTCGAAAGTAAAAGATATCAAACCAATAAAAAATCTATTATAGAAGAATTAAAAAATAAACAAAAAGAGATGATAAAAAAATTCGAAAAAAGGGTAAACAAAGAAAATTTTACTTTAGTTCAAATTCAACTAGGAATTTATACTAAACCAGAAATCCTCCCTATAGTTTCGGGAAAGCCAATAAATTTAGATAAATTAGAATCTATGGTAGAAACAAAACAATTCTCCGAAAAAGATTTCAAAATAATTCAAAATAAATATAATGAATTATCATCTAAGTTGAGTGAAATCTCCAAAGAAATTAGCAATATAGAAAAAGAACTATACCAAAAATTATCCTCCTTAGACTTTAAGACGATTTCGCCGATTGTAGAAGAATTAATTTCAGAATTAAAGGAAAAATATAAAAACAAAAAATTAAACCTATATTTAGATGAAGTAAAAGAAAGTATATTAAATAACATAGAAAGATTCCAGGAAAAGAAAGAAAAGGAAACCCCCGCTATCCCGGGATTAGTTATCCACCCCTCAAAAAACAATTTTAAAGAATACGAAGTAAATTTACTTGTAGATAATTCTGAAACAAAGAGCTCTCCGGTAATTATCGAAACTAATCCTTCTTATAAAAATCTGTTTGGCACTATTGAAAGAACCCTGGATAAATATGGACACTGGGTAACAGATTACACCAGGATTAAAGCAGGTTCACTTTTAAGGGCTAATGGCGGATTTTTAGTGTTAAATGCTTTGGATACTTTAATTGAACCAGGGGTATGGACTACATTAAAAAGAACTTTGTTGAACAGAAAAATAGTGACTCAAACCTATGATCCTTTTTATATGTTTACCACCTCTGCCTTAAAACCAGAACCTATGGAATGTAACACCAAAGTCATTATGATTGGAGACCCTTTTATTTATTATCTTCTCTATTCACATGATGAAGATTTTAAGAAAATTTTCAAAGTTAGAGCTGACTTTGACTCGGTAACTAAAAAAAACAATAACAGTATTTATCAATATGCCTGTTTTGTTCAAAACATATGTCAAAGGGAAAAATTACGACCATTTGATAAAGGTGGCCTATCTGCAGTTATAGAATATGCTGTTCGTTTAGCCGGCAGGCAAAATAAAATGTCCACCCAATTTAATAATTTAGTGGATGTCTTAAGGGAGGCAAATTATTGGGCTAAAGAAGACAATGGCTCTATAGTTAATGAGAAATATGTAGACAAGGCCCTGGCTGAAAAAATTGAACGGCTTCGCTTGATAGAAGAAAAAATTCAGGAGATGATAGAAGAAGGAACTATAATGATTGATTGTAAAGGTATGGTAATAGGACAGGTGAACGGCTTATCTGTATATGAATTAGGCGAATACTCTTTTGGTAAGCCTACCCGTATAACTGCAAAAACTTCTATGGGGAAAGCAGGAATAATAAACATTGAAAGGGAAGCTGATTTAAGCGGCAAAACCCATAATAAAGGAGTACTTATTTTAAGTGGTTACATTAGAGGAAAATACGCTCAGGATAAACCTTTAACTGTAAGTGCTAGTATCTGCTTTGAACAATCCTACACTGGCGTAGAAGGAGATAGTGCTTCTTCTACGGAAGTTTATGCCCTGCTCTCCAGTCTGGCTGAATTACCTCTACGACAGGATATAGCAGTCACCGGATCTATTAATCAAAAAGGAGAGATTCAATCTATCGGCGGAGTAAATCAAAAGATTGAAGGTTTTTATGATGTGTGTAAAGCTAAGGAACTTACCGGGACTCAGGGAGTAATTATACCTGCCCTTAATATTTCAGATTTAATGTTACGAAAAGATGTAGTAGAAGCAATAAAAGATGGGAAATTTCATATTTACCCGGTAGAAACCATTGACCAGGGGATTGAAATATTAACCGGGGTAAAAGCGGGAAATAGAAAAGAAGATGGAACCTTCCAAAAAGATACGGTAAATTATTTAGTGGATAAAAATTTAGCTGAATTTGCTAAAAAATTAAAAGAATTTGGTACAGAAATAAAATAATAATAATAAATTTTAATATTTTTTAACAAAAAAAGAGGATTTTTAAAAATAATGTTGAATATATAAATATTAAGCATAAATTCTTTTGATGAATTTCTTCGATTTTATCCATAAAATTATAAAATTTTAAAAAAAGAAAGGATGGTAGATATGTTTAGAGAAAATATGAAATTAAGTTTTGTAATCTTTTTAATAATTTTATTAGCCCTTTTTGCTACCACTGTCTTTGCCAGCAGTGAAACAGAAAAATTATTGCAAGAAATTATAGAAGGAAAAACCATGAAACCCGATATCTTCGCTTTCATCAATATGGGAAATTTTTATTGTTCGTTAGACCTCTATGAACCTGCGGAAAAAGAATACGAAAAAGCTCTGGGTTTAGATGAAACGAATATATTGGCCAGAATAAATCAGAGTTATGCTTTGTACAAAATAGGAGAAAAGGAATCAGCTCTTGCCAATCTGTCTCAAATTATTATCGAAGACCCTAATAATGCCTTTGCTTATTTTGTAAAGGGAATGATATATAAAGATTCACTCGAGTATGGTCTGGCAATAATAGAATACGAAAAAGTTGCTGAACTCATTCCTCAAAATGATAAGCTCATTTCCGAATTAGCCCAACTTTACCAGGATAATGAGCAATTTATTGAAGCTACAGAAACCTATATCAAATTGGGTAAACTTAAATCCGCGCCTCATATCTTAGAAAATTTTCTGGCTTTTAAAACCGATGCAGCCTGTTACTTAAATTTAGGTAATTACTATAGCAGTATAGGAGAAATTGAGAAAGCTGTTTCTGCCTATAAGAAAACCACCCAATTTAGTGAAGATAAACGATCCATAGCTTTAGCGTATTATCAGTTAGGATTGATTGAATTAAAAGGGGAAGAATATGAACAGGCAATAAAGGAAAAAACTTTATCCCAAAAAACTTATCCCCTGTATATAGAAGATTTCACCTTTGATAATTTTGCCCAGGCCTTTATTGAGATAGGTAATATGCATTATGATGCAGGAGAACTCCAAAAGGCTCATCAAAATTACGAGCTGGCTCTTCAATTGGCAGATTCAAATTATATCCTCTCGGAGGCACATTATAAATTAGGCCTATCTTATTATCGTAGTCAAGATTACGAAAATGCTGTAAGAGAAGGAGAAATTGCCTTAAGTCTTAATCCTGAATATCTATCTGACCAACAAAGATTAATAGATCTTCTGATTGCCAATGCCTGGTCCAGTCTTACCAAAAAAGAATAGATTCGTATATCGTAAAGATAGCGTAGAGCGGATAGGATATTAGTTATCCAGTTAACCAGTTTGCCAGTTAAAATACAGGTTACAAGTTGCAGGTTACGAGTTACAAATTTACAGAGAGAAGTTGAAGAAATAGACAGGCGGGACGCCTGTCCTACGGAGGGTAGACACAAGGCCTACCCCTACTAATAACTATTCATTCTCTACTAATTTAATTGGCGAATTACTTAATTGTATTTTACTTACACTTGTAGCCCGCAACTATACGCTAAACGCTGTACGCTCCACGCTAGGTTATGTTTACTATCGACTAATTTAATTAGTCAATCGGTAAATTAATAAATTCGAGGTGAAAAAAATGAAAACAAATAAAATAATTGGTGGTTTAACTTTATTACTTATAGGAATTATCCTTTTAGCAAATACTTTAGATATATTAGGATGGTCTGTTTGGTCAAATATAATTAAACTCTGGCCACTACTTTTAGTAAGCTGGGGGGTATCTCTAATTTTTAGAGGAAGGAGTCTTTCTTTTCTGGGTCCCTTAATTATATTCTTAGGAATTATTATAGGAGTAGTAGCAAGTTATGTGGGAATTAGTTTTGAAGGAGAAATGGCAAGGGAAGTAAAAACTCTTAGCCGAGAAATAGCTGTGGAAGTTGAAAAGATTCTGGAAGTGGAAACACCCTCACAAATTGAAGTTACACCAGAAACCGAGTCAACACAACCAGTGGAAACATCTTCAGAAGTTAAAGAATATTCTGAAATTGAAAAAGCTGCAATTGAATTAAATCTTGATGCGGGTAAGCTTAGCATGGCTGAATCTACGCCATTACTTTATGAATGTATCTCCTATTACCGCTATAAAGAATTTGAACCTTTTGAAAAATACTCTACCACTGAAAAGGAAGCTGATATTCTTATTTATCATTCACCAGTTAAAGGAAATTTTCGTAACCCTAAAAATAAATGGCAATTAAAATTAAATAATCAAATAATATATAATTTATCTATTAAAACAGGCGCCACCAATACAGATTGCAACTTATCAGATTTTAAAGTAGAAAAACTATATATTGAAAGCGGAGCAAGTAATATTAACTTAGTTTTACCTCAATATGATTCTAAAATAATTATAGATACGGGGGTATCTAATATTGATATTGCCATTCCTAAAAATGTGGGAGCAACAGTAAGCATTGATTCGGGAATTGCTGTAAAAGACCTTGACGACTTTATTAAGAGAAATGGTACATATATTTCCCACAATTACAACGAATCAGAATTCAAAACAGAGATAGAGATTGATTGTGGAGTTTCCAATATAGATATTAAGTATACAGACATTCCCTAATAACAATATAAATAATCTTATCTTCATTAATTTAAACAGCCAATATTGTTTGAATTATCCTTTTTATTTCCCCTTCCTTCTTTCTAATAAACTTATAAAAGAACCACAATATTGTTATTCCAAGGGATAAGAATAAAATTTCTATAGCAATTTTAAAAATAAATGTTATTATATAAAATAATCCCAAATCTATTATCGCGGAGTATGATTATAAAATGAAACTAATCCTGGTTGATATCCCCAATTTTGAGCCTGAAATAAATTTTGAAATAGAAAAAAAGATTTTAGAAATATGTAATCCGGATAGTTTTGTCTTAAGATTCTGGCAAAATAATCCCAGTGTAATTATTGGAAAATTTCAAAAAGAAGAATATGAAGTAAATCTTGAATACACTAAGAAAAAGAATATCCCGGTTTTTAGAAGATTTACTGGGGGCGGAACAGTCTATCATGACCGGGGGAATTTAAATATAACTTTCTGCAAAGAGAAAGAAAATATTCTATTTTCAAAATACAT
>JAYEJO010000081.1:0-3717 GCA_034660595.1 Candidatus Caldatribacteriota bacterium | reverse complement strand
ATTTTCCACTGAAGCTGCAGTAGATTCAGCAGTAACTTCAATTCCCTCTGCTTTTAACAATTGAGTCCAGAGATCAGCCATTGCTCCACCCAGCGGATAATAAACACCTCCGGGGCTGCCAGTTCCAAAAGTAATATGAGTAGAAGCTAAACTAATTCCGGAAAACATAAACATTACTAAACTAACCATTAATATTATGCTTAAATATTTTTTCACTTTATTGCCTCCATTTTTTAATTTTTTAAATTCACTAACAAAAATCTACTCTAAATTAAGAGCTTAACTTAGCTTATCTTTAATCTTTTTATATCACCTCCTTCAGTCAATTTTTCTTCTCAGGAGTATTTTTAATAGTAGTACCAAATTGACTTGTATTCTTCGATATTTTCTCCTCTCTTCGCTAGTTCTTGAAGATATTTATAAATGGGAAGGTCTTTATAAACATAAGGTTCAACTAAAGCAATTCCCTTTTCCCAGGGATGCCATAGATAAATTCTCCTTCCTTCCTTGTTGAGAGCAATTAATTCTCTATCTTGCCACGCCCTTACGTGATTTTTGCCCAAACGAGGAACATTAAACACCGGTTCATCGGTCCGAAAAATACCAGGTATCAATCTTGCTTCTTCTTTTCTCTCTTGCCATAAGCGGGCTACTGGAACAAGATAATCCTTGTGTTCTTCTTTTCCTTTGGGGTAAAAAGTATAATAGGGATCTACTCCTGCCTTCTTCATCGCTATTCTTGCTGCTACATTCTGGAATCTTCTGCTGGTTTCCAGGGTATACACTAATTGATTATACACATATATGCCCTGTTTTCTAAATTTCATCACTGCTTCAGCCAATTCCGGGGTAACTTCGGATGAACTCTCAATATGAGTTACCATACAAACATTTCTTTTTCCCGGCTTGATATAACTTCCAATCAATTTAGCCAATTTATCTGTTATTCTCATGGGAACAGTTACCGGAGTCCTGGTGCCCCACCTGATATTTACTACATGTTCCATCTGAGACAATCTATCCATTATATATTTTATTCGCTCATCGTTTAAAGCTAAGGGGTCACCGCCAGTAATTAATACATCTCTCATAGAGGTATGTTTACTAAACCAATCTAATGCCTTATCCAATGCCTCTTTACTTACCATCCCTTCGGGCATCATTGGACCTGTTATTTCCCAGTTCCTCTGACAGTAGACACAAATTTGCGGACAAGTATCGTAAGGCTTTAGAATAGATATCATGGGATATCTTCTGGTAATTAATTCTTCCGGTGAAGTATCATGCTCACCCATAAAATCAAAGTAATATGATCTTTCTTTACGATGTTCTTTCATTAAAGTTACATAATGCATGGGAGGAATTACCTGAGATCTTACCTGATAGTCATATTTTCTATCACTGCGAGAGAAATCGAATAAAGAAAGATAATAGGGTGTAATACCAAAGGGTATTTTATTTTCAATAGCAATTTTAATAGCCTCTAAATCCTCATCACTAAGAGGAACTAATTTCTTAAGAATTCCTAAATGATTCATGTTGTAGAAAATATGTTTTAATTGCCATTTATAATCCTTCCAATCATCTATAGTTGCTCCAAAATAATTTAAAATCTTTTTGCAATTCTCTTCTCGCTCTTTTATCATGATAGCATCACATCCGGAAGGATAGCGGTCAATAAAATTATGAACTTTTTCGTAAAGTTTATCTAAATAATTTGAACGAGATATTCCCGCTTCTCTCCCTTTAATTTTAGAAAAATCTACTATCTTAACCCCATCTTTTTCCAGTAATGGTCTTAGCCATCCTGAAGAAATATCTGCTTTTCCCTTCATTGCCTTAAAAAGATGGGTAACCTCTTCCAAAAAACCTTCATCGGTTTCTTTGATGATTTTCTGATTTTCCTTAGCAACTTGCCTTAAACAGTCTAAAGTGCTAAAACCAGAAATCTTCTCATTTCGAGGAGAAATGAAGTTGTTAAATACTTTTATGGCCTCTAAGGCGGTGGCGTATTCTAATTTATGTAATTCTTCTTTTCCTTCTCTATACTTCCATTCTAAGTCTTTTGAAAATTGAAAGACTTTTTGCCTTGCCTTTTCTAAATTTTCACATTCTTTTAATAATTTAAAAATTTCCGGATTTTCTCTCCACAGCTTTTCAATTAACCTCTTATTCATTTTAATTTTTTCCCCTTTCGAAAAAAATAATTTATTTATAATGTTTATTTCTTTATTATTAAGTTAGAATAATTTTATAATATGAATCTTAATAAAATACTTTGTACTTTTCCCAAATTTCTTCTAATTCAGATAAGGATTCTAAGTTTTCTTTTCTTCTTCTTACTCCCACTGCAGTTACTAAGGCATTTATCAAACTCAAAGGAGCAGAAAAAGAATCAATAAAAGAATTAAGATTGCTTTCAGCAAATACGCTGACATCCGCTAGTTGAGCTAAAGGAGACATTATATTATCAGTAATAGCTGCGGTCTTTGCTCCCTTTTTCTTGGCATATTCCATAATTCGTACAGTTTGCAGAGTATATCGGGGGAAAGTAATGCCTATTATCAGATCTTTTTCATTTATATTAATCAATCTTTCAAAGAGATCACTTACCCCAAAAGTTATAGTGGTCACATTTTTTAAAATCAAATGGAGGGTATATCCCATAAAGTAAGCTAAGGAGGTGGCAGTTCGAAGACCTACAATATATATACAATCTGCATTCAACATTTCTTCTACTAGTCTATTAAAAGATTCTCGTGAAATATTATCCATAGTTTTTTGGATATTATTAATATCATTACGGAAAACTTCGTATAAAATACTTTCCCCGCTATTAGCTGTTTTTATAGATTTTTTTAGTCGGCTAACAGTGTTTAATTTATTTTTGATTCTATTCTGTAAGTCTTTTTGTAAAGCGGGATAACCTTCGTAGCCTAAAAAATCAGCGAATCTCACAACGGTAGACTCGCTAACTCCCACTACTTTCCCTAAGTTCGCGGCAGTAAAAAAAGCAGCTTTATCGGAATGTTTTAATAAATAGGTGGCAATTAACTTTTGACCTTCACTAAATTTTTTAAAATTGTCTTTTATGCGTGAGGTTAAATCAATATAATTTTTCTCTTTTTCAGGATTCAATTTATATCTCCCCAAATTTTAATTATTAAAGGGTGATGATAATGCAAGAATTGCACCAATATATTTTTTTAATGCAATTTTACCATCTATTATTTACTATACCACATAAACTTAAAAAATCCTTCTTTTTTTTAAAAAAAATAAATATTTTTTTTAGAGTATATATAAAAATAGGGTTAGATGTGTTTTTGAAACATATCTAACCCTATTTTTCTCTTATTTAACTGAGGAGCTCTATTTTTTTATTTTAATACACTCCTGTCTTTAAAGAATTTTTTTATCTTATTTTCTCATCCACTATTTCCAACACTTTTTCCTTCAATCCTTTTTCTTTTAATAATATTTCTTTTATAGAAGAGAAAAGTTCTTCTCTTATTTTCTCATCTTTAATCATTCTCAAATTTATCTTTACATTTAATATGGCGCTCTCCAGGGCGGCTTCTGCCATCAAGACCGCGACTCCGACATCACTTATTACGTTAATATTGCCTTTTTCTGCAGCCTCTTGTGAAAGAATCATGATATCTAAACATTTATAAGCTGTTTTCAGGGGAACTTTTGCTGCCTCAATTAGCGATT
>JAYEJO010000080.1:0-3726 GCA_034660595.1 Candidatus Caldatribacteriota bacterium | reverse complement strand
CCGCGTCCTCTATGGCTTGAGAAGCCTTAATCTCTCCTAAATGATCTAACATCATTGCACCAGAAAGTATAGTAGCAGTAGGGTTAGAGATATTTTTACCAGCTATATCGGGAGCAGAACCGTGGATTGGTTCAAACATGGAAACACCTTCAGGGTTTATATTTCCCCCGGCAGCTATTCCTAAACCTCCTTGGATCATGGCAGCCAAATCGGTAATGATATCCCCGAACATATTAGGGGTGACTACTACCTTGAACCACTCGGGCTTCTGGATAAAATACATAGTGATAGCATCTACAAAGTTAAACTCGGTCTCGATATCAGGATATTGGCTTGATACTTCCACAAAGATATCTCTCCAGAGTCCGTACATATCAGTCAATACATTAGCCTTATCTACCGAAGTTACTCTTTTTAGATTCTTCTGTTTTGCCAATTCAAAGGCATATTTAATCACCCTTTGGGTCCCGGGTCTGCTTACTAAACCGATCTGATAGGCTATTTCTTCTTCTTGCTCTAAATTAAAATCTACTTGTATTTTAGCTTTGTACAATTTTCTTAACACTTCCAAATTATCACGGTTGGCTCTGGCTTTAAATCTTCCCCCAATCCCTATGTAGAAATCTTCGGTATTTTCTCTAACTACATAAAAATTAATATCTTCCGGGTTTTTGTCTTTCAAAGGACAGGAGACCCCTTTGTATAGCCTGATAGGGCGCAGATTAATGTACTGATCGAAATAAAATCTGGCTTTTAGTAGTATTTCTTTTTCCAAGATGCCCGGTTTTACCCGAGGGTCACCGACGGCGCCCAGGTAGATGGCATCCATATCTTCCATCTCTTTTAAGGCACTATCGGGTAGCAATTCCCCGGTCTTCAGATAATGTTCGGCACCGAAAGGATATTCTGTCCACTTAATTTCTAATCCATATTGGCTGGAGGCTGCCTCAATCACCTTTTTACCTTCTCTGGTTATTTCCGGTCCTATCCCATCACCGGGAATCAAAGCTATGTTATACATCTCTTTTTCTCCTTTTTAATTCTTCCTTAACATATTCTCTTAACCCACCAACAGATATTACTTTCTGAATAAATTCAGGGAGAAGATTAGTTTTATAAACTTTGTCTTTGGTTAAATTGTTTATCGTTCCTTTTACCGTATCTATCTTTAGGAGGTCACCTTCGGAACATTGTTCGGCAATCTCTTCTGATTCAAAGATAGGGAGGCCAATGTTTATGGCATTCCTAAAAAAGATTCGGGCAAAAGAGGGGGCGATAATACAGGATACTCCGGCTGCTTTTAGGGCAATGGGGGCATGTTCGCGGGAACTCCCGCAGCCAAAGTTTCTACCGGCTACTATGATATCCCCCCGATTCATCTTTTTAACAAATTCTGAATCGTAATCTTCCATACAATGCAGGGCTAATTCTTTAGGGTCAGAGGTGTTAAGATAACGGGCAGGGATAATTACATCGGTATCAATGTTGTCTTTAAATTTCCAAACTTTACCTTTAATTATCATTTAATTTCACCTCCTCAGGACTAGCTATTCTACCTAAAATGGCAGAGGCAGCAGCTACAGCCGGGCTGGCCAGGTATACTTCACTTTCGGGGTGTCCCATCCTCCCTATAAAATTCCGATTGGTAGTAGAGATGGCCCTTTCTCCTTTAGCTAAGATACCCATATAACCACCTAAACAGGGGCCACAGGTAGGAGTACTTACTGCGGCTCCGGAAGAGATAAATATGTCAATTAATCCTTCCCGAAGGGCTTGCAGGTAAATATCTTGGGTAGCGGGGATGATAATCAATCTGACTTCAGGATGGACCTGCTGTCCTTTTAAGATTTGGGCAGCTATACGTAAGTCTTCTATCCTCCCGTTGGTACAGGAACCGATAATGGATTGATCAATTTTAATCCCTTTTGCTTTACTGATTGGTTTAGCGTTTTCCGGTAGATGAGGGAAAGCCACCTGAGGTTCAATTTTGCTAACATCGATCTCGATAATCTTTTCATAATGGGCATCGGGATCACTATTGTAGATCTTAAAAGGTCTTTGGGTTCGTCCTTTTAGATATTCCAAAGTAATCTCATCTGGTTCGATAATCCCGGTTTTAGCCCCTGCTTCAATGGCCATATTACACATAGTAAAGCGGTTATCCATTGAAAGCTTTTTAATTACTTCTCCGCTAAACTCCATAACTTTGTAATTGGCACCATCTACACCAATTTTAGAAATGGTGTATAGAATTAAGTCTTTTCCGCTTACCCATTTATTTAATTTTCCGGAATAGATAAACTTAATAGTAGGAGGTATTTTGAGCCAGACCTCACCAAGAACCATAATAGCGGCTAAGTCAGTACTTCCTACTCCGATGGCAAAGGCACCTAATGCCCCGGAAGTATCAGTATGAGAATCTGCTCCCACTACTACATCTCCGGGCAATACCAGTCCTTTTTCCGGCAGGAGGGCATGTTCTATTCCCATCTTTCCTATCTCAAAATAATTCTCTATTTCATACTCCTGAGCAAATTCTTTTAATAGCTTACACTGTTCGGCAGATTTTATATCTTTACTGGGGGCAAAATGATCCGGGATCAAACCAACTCTTTTTTTATCAAATACTTGACCGGCTCCACTTTCTTTAAAATATTTTATGGCAATGGGGGCAGTGATATCATTGGCAAAGGCAAAGTCAACCCGAGCTTTAATTATATCTCCTATTTTAAAATTATCTGTATCTGTATGAGCTGAGAGTATCTTCTCAACAATTGTTTTTCCCATTGCTTTCTCCTTGTATAATAAATTTCATAACTACATATCTCACTAAGGAAATATATGAACTCCTTCTCGCTCTATAAATTAAATACCTTTTCTAGTTCTATCGAGAAATTTCCTTGGATTTTTCTGTTGCTCGGCTAATTGCCTTGATGAGAGCTACTCTTATTCCTCCATCTTCTAATTCCATCAATCCATCTACTGTAACTCCCGCGGGAGTAGTTACAGCATCCTTTAACAAAGCGGGATGCATTCCTGTTTTTAATACCATCTTTGATGCTCCCGATAAGGTTTGAGCGGTTAATTTTTTAGCCAATTCACGAGGCAGACCCATTCTTACTCCTCCTTCAGTTAAAGACTCGATAATTATATAGGCATATGCCGGCCCACTGCCTGATAAGGCTGTAACCACATCCATTAATTCTTCTTTATAAATAACTTCTGCTAACCCTACTGCTCCAAAGATATCCCTAGCTATCTGAATATGACTTTTATCAGCATACCTTCCGGGGCAAAGAACAGTCATCCCTTCATTAATTAAAGCAGGGGTATTGGGCATAGCCCTGATTACCGGAGTATTCTTTTCCAAACATTCTTCTATAAATTGGGTGCTGGTAGCCGCAGCAATGGATATTATTAACTGTTTTTCTGTAACCACTTCTTTAATTTCGGAAATTACTTTCTTCATCATCTGGGGTTTAATGGCCAGAACAATTATATCCTTTTCTAAAATCATTTCTTTATTATTAATATGGGTACTGATACCATATTTTTTACCTATCTCTTTTGCGTGTTCTTCTTGGGCAGTACTACCGCTTAAATTTTCTTTTTTTACTAAATTATTTTTTATCATGCTATCAAGCAGGGTTTCTCCCATTTTACCCACTCCGATTATAGCAACTTTTTTATTGGTAAGCATAATATTTATATTTCCCCTTTCGATAA
>JAYEJO010000079.1:12185-14914 GCA_034660595.1 Candidatus Caldatribacteriota bacterium | reverse complement strand
TTAGTTAATAAATAGATATCAAACCGGTTGATTAAGCTAAAAAGTTAAAACTAAAAGCGAAAAACCATAATTCAAAATTAAAAACTTTTTCATATAAAGTATTGTTTTTAATGTACATTTACATAGACAGGCGAGACGCCTGTCCTACGAGAAAGTTGGTAGATTGATTTGTTATCTTTTGCATTTACATTCTTCCTTCCCGCATATTCCGCCCATACCTATCCGCTATACGCTCCACGCTCTTCCTCTTCACTATATACTCGATACTCGATACTATCTTATCTTCTGACTTCTATTTTCTGAATTTTTTCTTCTTTCTTAACTATACGCTAAACGCTGTACACTAATTATCTTAACTGGTCAACTGGTAAACCGGGTAACCAGGTAACCAATTAATCATCTAACTCTTTCCTTATCACTTATTACTTATTACTGTATTTTGGTCTGTGTACTCCTTCAAGCTAACCACGCAATAGGAAGCAATGCCTTCCCCTCTCCCAATAAAACCCATCTTCTCATTAGTTGTAGCTTTGATATTTACCCTTTCGGAAGATATTTTTAAAACTTGGGCTATATTATTTTTCATGCTCATAATAAAGGGTGCGATTCGTGGTTCTTCTAATACTACGGAAACATCTATATTGTTTATGGTAAGTTTCTTTCTGTTTAATATTTCATAAGTATTTTCCAATAACTTTAGACTGGAAATGTCTCTATATTGTTCATCATTATCCGGAAAATGCTGGCCGATATCTCCTTCTCCTGCTGCCCCTAATAAAGCATCTATTAAAGAATGAATTAAGACATCCGCATCTGAATGCCCATCCAAACCCTTTTGGTATGGAATAACTTCTCCTCCTAAAATTAATTTCCTCCCCAAAATTAAAGGATGAACATCATATCCAAAACCTATTCGCATGAATTTACCTCACTATTAGTTACTTAGTTACATGGTTAGTTGGTTAACTGGTTAAATAAAGAAATAGCAGGTTAACTGATGAACCTGTTAACTCTTTCCACTCTTTGTCCTTTTCTTTTTTTGCTACATGTTATATACTTGATACTATCTTATCTTCTAACTCCTGGTTTTTATCTTCTCTTTTCTTAACTAGCTAACCAGGTAACCAAGTAACTAGTTAACTAACTAAATAGTCTGCACTACCCAGATTGATTTATATTCCGATTTTAATTTTTTATAAATTTTTAAAGCCTGTTCTTTATTCTGAGCTATCCCGAAAACAGTAGGCCCGCTGCCGGACATAAGAGCACCCAAGGCACCCTCTTCTATTAATCTATCTTTAATTTTTCCAATTTCCGGGTATTTTTTAATTATCAACCCTTCGAAAGAATTAAATAAATTTTTAGCAATTCCTCGAGCCTCTCCTTCTGTTAAGGCTTTAAGCATGGCTTCAGTATTATTTTTTTCTCTCCTAATCATGCCTAAATCAAGATTATTATAAGCCCACCTGGTAGGTATTTCAAACCCGGGGTTTATTATTATAATCCACAGTGGTGGATTGATCGGGGGTAGAGGAGTTACTTTTTCTCCCCTATGATAAGCAAGGGCAGTACCATTCTGGATACAAAAAGGAACATCCATCCCTAACTCTTCCCCTATACCCCTTAAATCTTTATTGCTTAAATTCAAAGCAAAAAGTTTATTTATTCCTACTAAAATAGAGGCAGAATTAGCAGAACCACCCGCCATTCCGCTGGCTAAAGGTATTTTTTTATCAATTTCTATTTTGACTCCCCTGGTTATTTTATATCGGTTAAGAATCTTTTCTGCTGACCTATAAGCTAAGCTTTGGGTATCAACGGGAACCTGGGAGTGACTGCATTTTATCTTTACCCCTTCTTTTTCTTCCTTAATAAATATTCTGTCAGCAAGATTAATAGATTGCATTATAGTTTCAATATTATGATATCCATCCCGGCGTTTTCCCAGGATATTTAGAGTCAGATTTATCTTGGAATAGCTATCTATTTCGATTTCTTTCATAATTTAAATTTAAAGCTGAATCCTTTCTTTAAAAAATTCTCTGCTACAATTATATCAAAAGGAGTGGTTATTTTGATATTTTCCTCTGAGCCTATTATTAATTTTACTTTATGCCCATATCTTTCTACAATCGCAGCATCGTCTGTGGTTAAATATTTTTCCTTATACGCCTGACGATAGGCAGGTAAAATTATATCATATTTAAAAGTTTGGGGGGTTTGTGCCCTCCAAATCTCCTCTCGATTAAGAGTTCTATTTATAAAAAAATTATTTCCACTCTTTTTCACAGTATCCTTAATAGGAATAGCGGCAATCGCTGCTCCGTATTCCTGTGCATTTTCAATTGAATCCCGGATGATGGTTTCTTCAGTTAAAGGGCGGGCACCATCGTGAATTACTACTATATCTGTATCCTTATCTAACGCCTTAAGGCCATTATATATTGAATCCTGTCTGGTCTCTCCTCCGTCAATTAAATCTTTAACCTTAGAAAAATTGTATTTTAATATTACACTTTTACGACACAGCTCCTTCTCCCCGGGGCTAACAAGGAGATATATTTTATCAATTAATTTACATTTTTCAAATTTTTCAATGGTGTAGGCCAAGATTGGCTTGCCAAAAATAGGGATAAAGGGCTTGCTTATCCTGGCATTCATTCTTTTACCCTTACCGGCAGCCGCAATTAAAGCTACTATTTTCATATTTACAACCCCATTCACCAATT
>JAYEJO010000079.1:0-12085 GCA_034660595.1 Candidatus Caldatribacteriota bacterium | reverse complement strand
TAGGCCAAGATTGGCTTGCCAAAAATAGGGATAAAGGGCTTGCTTATCCTGGCATTCATTCTTTTACCCTTACCGGCAGCCGCAATTAAAGCTACTATTTTCATATTTACAACCCCATTCACCAATTCACCTATTAATTGGCAAATTGAGCAATTGGTAAATTGGTTAATTTAATAACTATATATTAAATAATTGGTCAATCGGCAAATTGGTCAATTAATTCATTTTTCAATTGTAAAAGGTATCTCCAAATATCCTTCAATAACCATATCTGTTTCGATTTTAGAGATTAGCAGGTTCTCTTCTTCTTCTTTTTTCTTTGGGCCATCTTCGGAAGTCTCTTTCTCAGAGGTTAATTCATCCGAATAAATTATTACTTCTCCAATAATTTGATTGCCTCTTGGTCTGTCAGAAATACTCTTAAAGATCTCTTCCAAACTTTTATAATCTTGTTTACCGTTATTAACAAAGTCTTCTTGCTGATTAGCTAACTCTCCTCCTCCGTTTACCATTAATAAAGCTTCGCCTGGAGGTATATCGGAAGGGATCTGAATAGTCAGCATCTTTTCGATTAACTCTCCCCGAAAAGGTCTAATCTTTATTTTTGCTTTAAGGTAATCTCCCGGCTTAATCGAGGAATCTTCTAATACAATTTCTTCTATCTTACCAATTTTCTTTTTATTATCTATTTTAATATCGATGTTTATCCCGGTCAAATTTACCATCTCAAAATAATTATTTACAATTAAAGCAATAATTTCGGGTATCTCAGTGATAGCCTTAATGGCTATATCATCTGAACTGTAGCACATGTTCTTCCGTAAAAGTTCTTGTCCTTCTCTCTCACCTTTTATCTCTATCTCTATCTGGGCGGTTCCTGCTCCAATCCTATCCAGAGCATTATCTATGGCCTGCACGGTGATATTAGAAACCAGGGGCTCCAACAGATCATAATCATTTATTATCTGGACTCCTGTTTGGTAAGATAGTCCTGTATTAATATTTGTTACCTTTATTTTAAGCGGAATAATTCGAGGATAAGAATTCAGTATCGCTAATATGCCTGCCTCTCTATCCTGGACAATCTTCCCTACTAAATTTAAAGGAGCACCTAATTTAAAAGGCATGACTATATTGGGAAAACTGTGATAGACGTATACTGCAGAAAGAAGGAACGAAACTTCACCCTTCTTTAAAAAAGGATGCCCTAAAGCCAAAATCATATCTCCTTCTCGATAAGTCACTGTTCCGATAGAGGTAATATTAACATCTCCCCGAGTTAATTGTATTCCTATGGCAGAACCAGCTTCTATTTTATTGGAAGGTCTTTCTCCCACCTCTTGAAAGTTTATATCATTATTTTCGTTAAGCCCGATTCCCTGAATAGGTATAAGATTAAATTTTTTTAGAGAACTGCTTAATCTCTCTAAAGTTCTACCTTTAATACCGTTTATAATAATCGGTGAAACTACGGGACAAAAGATAATTTCCTCTCGGCCTGCTAATTCCGAAAAACTATTATTTTCCATAGTGTTTTTCATTATTATCTTGTTTGCTTTTTCCCCTGCAAAACATAAAAAATTATTAATCTTATATTCTTGCGCTGTAGTCTGATAATTATCATAGGGGAGATTAAATATTCTTAACATTTCTTGAATAGGGGTGATAAGACAGAGGTTATGTTCGCTCATTTCCCAGGCATAAGATACAGCTCCAATAAGTCTGTCGTCTATATAGACCGGACTTCCACTCATCCCCGCTGAAATACCGCCGCTCTCTTCAATCTTATCTCCACTTAAATTGGCTAATATAAAATGACTAATTCCGCCTTCGCCTTTAACTATATCTATGATATCCACCTGAAAAATCTCTATCTGCGTTCCGTGAAAAACGGTTTTTCCTATCCCTTTCATCCCCGGACTTATTTCTGAAACTGGCATAAAAACAGTCTGGCTAAAGGCTAAATTTATCCCCATACTAAATAAAATTAATAAAATAAATATAATTTTTATACAAATAATTTTATTTAATTTTATTTTCATCTTTACCTTCTTTATTAAAATTGTATCTCATGTGTATAGTTACCCAGTTACCCTGTTTACCGGTTAAGAATTAGTTAGCTAGTTAGTTGGTTATCTGGTTAATTAGTTAAGATAGCAAAGATCAAAAAACTAGTTTGACTTGTAACCCGCAACTTGAAACTTATTTAACTAGCTAACCAGGTAACTAAGTAACCAGCTAACCCAAATAAATTGGCTAACAGCCAATTTATTTGTACGAACTTACTAATCCACTTCTTAGCACATGGATATTATCCAGAACTTTCCCTGCACCTAAAGCCACACATGAAATTGGATTTTCAGCTAAATAAACTGGTATTCCAGTCACTTCAGTTAACAACTCATCGAAATTTCTCAACAATACCCCTCCACCGGCGAGAATAATTCCTTTATCGGCAATATCAGCAGCTAATTCAGGAGGAATTCTCTCCATAACTGTTTTAACTCCCTCTATTATTGTCTTTAACGAAGGATAAATAGCTTTTAGCACTTCATTGGAGCCAATCGAGATACTCTTAGGCAACCCGGAAACTAAATCTCTCCCTCTTATTTCGGTAAACAATTCATCTTCTAATTCCATTGCCGTACCGATTTCAATCTTTAAGGTTTCAGCAGTTTTTTCGCCAATCATTAACCTGTATTTTTCTTTAACATATTTAATAATATCTTCATCAAAATCATTACCGGCTACTCTCAATGATTCACTTACCACGATTCCGCCTAAAGAGATAACGGCGATATCGGCAGTTCCTCCCCCCACATCAACAATCATATTGCCATAAGGCTCGCTAATATCTAAGCCGGCCCCAATAGCTGCTGCCATTGGTTCTTCGATTAAATAAGCTTTCCTTGCTCCAGCCTGCATAGCTGCTTCTATTGCTGCTCTTTTTTCTACTTCTGTTCCTCCCGAAGGTACGCAAATTACTACCTGAGGACGGAATACCTTACTGTTACCACAAACTTTTCTGATAAAATAACTTAGCATCTTCTCTGTTATCTTATAATCGGCGATAACTCCGCTCTTCATGGGCTGAATAGCAATTATATTCCCCGGTGTTTTTCCTAGCATTTGTTTGGCCTCTTCTCCTACAGCTAAAACTTTTCCGTTATCTCTTAAAATAGAAACTACTGAAGGTTCCTTAAGGATAATTCCTTTTCCTTTCTGATAAATCAAGACACTTACGGTCCCTAAATCTATGCCCAGACTTCTGTCCATTCCTAGCATGTTTATCTTCTCCTCCCCTATTTAGTTAGTTGGTTAATTAGTTAACCGGTTAGTTGGTTGGTTAGGTAGTTGGTTTTTAGTTTCCGCCAAATCTTTATCCACTTGAATTTAACTAATTAACCAGGTAACCAAGTAACTAGCTAACTAATTCACTCTTTCACTCTCTTAATATCTGCTCCTAAGGAATTTAATTTTTCCTCTAACTTCACATATCCTCTATCTAAATGATATATTCTGCTTAACTCAGTAGTTCCTTCTGCTACTAAACCTGCTAATACTAAAGCTGCTCCGCCTCTTAAATCTGACGCCATTACCGGGGCAGCACTTAACTTTTTTACTCCTTTAATAATAGCACTATGCCCTTCTACTTTAATATCTGCTCCCATCCTTATCAAATCACCGATATGAACGAATCTTTTCTCAAACACAGTCTCAGTAATAACGCTGGTACCTTTTGCTACACAGGATAAAGCCATAAATTGGGGTTGCATATCGGTAGGAAACCCGGGGAAAGGTAAAGTTTTAATATCTACTGCTTTAACTCTATCCGGTCCTGTTACTTTAATTAAATTCTTTTCTAGCTCAATTTGTACCCCTGCCTCTTCCAACTTCACTATTAATGGTTTTAATAATAATAGATCAGCCTTTTCTATTAAAACATCTCCACCTGTGATAGCAGCTGCTATCATATAAGTACCTGCCTCGATGCGGTCAGGGATTATAGTATAATCGACTCCATGTAATTTTTTTACTCCTTCTATTTCAATTAAATCAGTTCCTAATCCTTTAACTTTAGCTCCCATCATATTTAAGAAATGTCCTAATTCCACTACTTCGGGGTCTTTGGCTGCATTTTCAATCGTAGTTATACCTTCCGCCAGACAGGCAGCCATCATTATATTTTCAGTCGCCCCCAAACTGGGGAAGTCTAAGTATATATCGTCTCCTTTTAATTTATTAACCTTTGCTTCAATATAACCTTTTTCCACTTCAACTTGAGCTCCCAAAGCCTCAAATCCTTTTAAATGGTAATCAACCGGACGGGCACCAATAGCACAACCACCGGGCAAAGATATCTTTGCTTTTTTTAAACGTGCCAAAAGCGGCCCCATCACTAAAATAGAACCTCTCATCATTTTAACTAATTCATAAGGGGCTTCGTAATTATTAAAATCATCGGAATCGATATAGAGGGTATTATCTCCTTTCCACTCTACTTTAATCCCCAATTTCCTTATAACTGCCGCCATAGTATCGACATCGGTAAGACGAGGGACATTCCTTAAAATACAAACATCTTTAGTTAATAAACTTGCCGCCATAATAGACAAAGCTGAATTTTTTGCTCCGTCAATTCTTACCGTACCCTGTAATCTTTTTCCTCCGGAAATAATAAGCTTTTCTGGATCCAATTTTTTCCTCCTCTATTTAGTTAGTTGGTTAATTGGTTAACTGGTTAGTTGGTTAGTTAGATAGTTAGTTTTTAGTTTTTAGTTTTTAGTTTCCGATAAATCTTTATCTATTTGAATTTAACTAATTAACCAAGTAACCAAGTAACTAGCAAACTGATTTAATATTTTTTTCGAAAGGTTTTCTAATAATCCCTTTTTCGGTAATAATAGCCTCCACGTAACGGTGGGGAGTAAGGTCAAAAGCCGGATTAAATACTTTTACTCCCGTAGGGGCAATCTGTTTACCCAATATATGAGTAACTTCTTTCGGGTTTCTCTCTTCAATAGGAATTTCCTCCCCTGATTTTAGCGACATATCAATAGTAGATATCGGAGCAGCTATATAAAAAGGAACTTTATTTTCCCGGGCCAAAACAGACAAAGAATAAGTCCCGATTTTATTGGCTACATCACCGTTTCGGGCAATACGATCTGCCCCAACTATGATTAAATTTATCTTTTTTTGAGACATTAAAAACCCGGCCATATTATCTGTAATCAAAGTAAAGGGAATTTTCTCCTGCATTAATTCCCAGGCTGTAAGCCTTGCCCCCTGTAATATCGGTCTGGTTTCATCAACATAGACCTGTATCTTTTTTCCTTCTTTAAAGGCGGTACGAATCACTCCCAAAGCGGTACCGTGATCTACGGTAGCCAGGGCTCCGGCATTGCAGTGAGTAAGAATATTATCCCCATCTTTAATCAGTGCAGCTCCGTATCTTCCCATTGCCTTATTTATCTCTATATCTTCCCGGGCAACATCTTCGGCTTCCTGTAAGATTATAGCTTTTAATTTAAATAAATCAACATCTTTTTTCATATCAATTAAATTCATCATTCTCTCTAAAGCCCAAAACAGATTCACTGCTGTAGGTCGAGTAAGTGCCAGGCAGTTTTTAGCTTTTTTCATATCTAAACTGAATTCTTTATAGGTATCTGCCTTTGAAGAATAAGCAGCAAGGGCTATGCCAAAGGCAGCCGCCACTCCAATGGCCGGTGCTCCCCTTATTTTCATCTTCTTAATAGCTTCTGCCACTTCTTGGTAAGTAGAACAATTAATTATTTCATATTTTAAAGGAAGTTTTCTCTGGTCAATTAGAAATACCTTCCCCTCTTTCCATTCGATAGTCTTCATCTTTCCCTTTCTTTAATATAATCGTTAGTATATGGTTTTTAGTTCTTAGTTTATAGTTTTTAGATAAGAAAAATAACTTGTATCTTGCAAACTGAAACCCATTAACTGGTAAACTGGCTAACCGGGTAACTAATATTCTATCCGCTCTACGCTAAACGCTATACGCTAGTTTATACAAAATTAATAACTCCCAAACTGGCTAAAGTAACGATTACCCCGGCTATCATAACCCCTCCCACTATTGTAGGGAAGGCATACCAAAACCTTATGCCAAAGATAAATGCAGCAGCTGAACCGGTCCAGGCCCCGGTTACGGGCAGGGGAATAGCCACAAAAAATAATAAAAATATGGCTCCGTATTTTTCGAATTTTTCCTCGGTATTCCGACGTGTTCTTTTAAAAAGCCACTCAAAAAACACATCAAAATAATGCCACTGGCGTAAATATTCAGAAAAAGGCTTTAAAAATAACAATAAGAAAATCGCCGGAACTATATTCCCTAATACCGCAAATGTATAAGCCGAAAAAGCCGGCATTTTATAAATCGTTAGAGCTATCGGAATAGCCCCTCTTAATTCGCTAATGGGCAAAGCAGATAGAAAAGCTATTCTCAAACCATCATTAATCAATTTTTTCAATTACCTTCTTTATTAATTTGGTCATAATCGGTTCAGCATCTGCCGCCGCTTTTAAAATTTCCTCTACGCTGGTTTTTACTATCACTCCATCTATGGCTAAATCGGTAATACAGGAAATTCCCAATACTTTCATTCCCATATGATTGGCTACTATAACCTCCGGAACTGTGGACATACCTACTGCATCTGCTCCAACACTTATTAAAAATCTATATTCGGCAGAAGTCTCTAAAGTAGGGCCGGTTAAACCCGCGTATATTCCTTCTTGCAATCTAATTTTTTCTTTTAAAGCTACTTTTTTAGCTAACTCGATAAGCTTTTGGTTATAAGCTTCGGACATATCTGGAAATCTTGGTCCTAATTCTTCATCATTAGGGCCAATTAAAGGATTATCTCCAAATAAATTTATATGATCAGTAATAAGCATTAAATCCCCTCTCTTAAAGAAACGATTCATCCCGCCAGCTGCATTGGAAATAATAATTGTATCTGCACCTAATTTTTTCATCACCCTTACCGGAAAGGTAACCTCTTTCAGACTATAACCTTCATAATAATGAAATCTACCCTGCATGGCCACTACTTCTTTATTGCCCAACTTTCCCAAAACCAGGTTTCCGCTATGACTTTGAACTGTAGATACGGGAAAATTAGGAATCTCACTATAAGGGATAATTTCTTTTTCCTGAATATCTTCTGCCAGTTCTCCTAAACCTGTTCCCAAAATAATAGCAATTTTTGGTTTGACCTTACTTTTTTGACTGATAAATTCTACACTTTCTGTGATTTTTGCTTTTAAATTTTCCACTTTTACTGCACCCCCATTAATTTGGTTAGTTAGTTACCTGGTTACTTGGTTAATTAGTTCAATAAGTCCGCCGGTCTGCCGGTCAATTTAGTTAGCCAGTTACCCGGTTTACCAGTTAATCAATTTACCGATTAACCAGCTAATTAAATGTATACTCGATACTGTTTTTCCACTCAGTATTTCTTTTCTTTCTTTTTCTTATCTTCACTATATACTATATACTCGATACTATATACTGATTACGCTTCTGTCTCCTGACTACTGATTTTTATCTTTTTTATTTCCTTAACTAGCTAACCAAATAACCAACTAACCAGCTAACTAAATGTATACGCGATACGCGATACGCAATACGTTATTTTAAGTTCTCGGAAACGCCCTGTAATATTCTTCGCTGACCCATTTTCTACTTACATGGGTATAAATTTGGGTAGTAGAAATATCCGAATGACCCAGCATCTCTTGAACTGACCTGAGGTCTGCTCCATTTTCTATCAAATGAGTAGCTAAAGTATGCCTTAAAGTATGTGGAGTGACCTTCTTTTCTATTCTTGCTTTCTGGGCATATTGTTTTACCAGATAAAATACCCCCTGCCGGGAAAGCCTTTCTCCGCGGCTATTTAAAAATAAAGTATCCTCATCTGTATTTTTCAATAATTTTGGCCTTATTTTATCTAAATATAAACTTAAAGATTGATATGCTTTATTCCCAAAAGGAATAATCCGCTCCTTAGAACCTTTACCCAGACATTTCAGCATACGATTTTCCATATTTATATCATTAGCTTTCAAATATATCAGTTCTGACACCCTCATACCGGTAGCGTAAAGTAATTCTAGTATAGCCTGGTTTCTTAGACCCAAATTACCCTTAAAATTAACCTTATCTAGCAAAAGATTTATTTCCCTTAAACTCAGAACATGAGGAAGCTTTTTGCTCACCCGGGGAAATTCAATCAGACTGGTAACATCTTCCTTGATATAACCCTCCATTAATAAAAAGCGATAAAACATCTTCACTGCTACTAAATTTCTCGAAATTGAATTAATCTCTAAATCTTTTCCCCTTAAATAAACAAAATAGTTGTTTATTAAATCTTTATTAGTCTGCTTAAAAGAACTAATTTTATTCTTTTTTAAAAAATCAATATATTTTAACAGGTCATATCTATAAGAGATTATAGTATTTTGAGCTAAACCTCTTTCAATGGATAGATAATCTAAAAAACTTTCTAAATTTTCTTTTAGGTTTTTCATTTTATGGCAAGTTTTGTGCCAGGCACTAAAGTTTACATTTATGACAAGTTTTGTGCCAGGCACTAAACTTGTCATTCTTTAGTACTGTATTTTTATATCCGAAGGAACAATTTGAATCCAAGCATTACCTGGAGTTAAGGCTATTCTGTCCCCTTCTTTATACATAAATATGGTTTTTGAATTTAAATCCTGTTTTTCCCAGATAATCTCTTCAGAACCACCTTTAAAAAATAACAATCCTCTTCCTTTGCCGATGAAATCTACCGCCAATCTCCCCTCTTCATCAATAATTTTGGTTCCAGCAAATTGAATTATAATATTATCTATCGCTAATTGCTTTTTGGTCTTGGAATCTATGTGAGGTTCGCCGTTCATAAATCTTAAATATTTCATCGATTCAGGTTGGTATTTATAACTAACCGTATAGATGCTGTTGTAAGGAATTACTATAGAATCACTTTCTCTGCCGGTTAATTTTTCATTTATATCAGTTTCAAACTGATATTCCTGTTTTTTTATCATCTCAATATAACCCAATTTATTGGCTTCTTTTCTTAACTTTATGGTAGAAGTGTATAAATTATGGGGTGGATTTCGGTCTTTAGACCTCCAGAAGGGTTGAAAATCCACAAATTCATTTATGTCATCTATCTTTTCTTCTTTTATAAAATTATATGCTTCTTCACTTCCTCCAACATGGACGTAAATCGCCTGATGCTCTAAGGATTTACTAACAAAGTAAGGTCTCGCACTTCTTACCGGCCCAACTTCTTCTGCATCATGGTCATAATAAATAGCTAAAAACCTGGTAATTCCACCTTCTGCTAAAACTTCATAGACAATATTAGCTTTGTCCAAACCGCTTTGCGGCCTGGCTCCTTCTGAATTTTCTACCATAATAGAAAGGGGCCTGCTGCCAAAAGGAGATTCTTTCTCCTTTACTTCCGGTAAAGTAGTGATTTCCCCAGGATTTACTATGGTACCATAAGTTGCTTCGACATTTTCTTCGTCTTTTTCGCCTAAATTAACTTTAAGCTGTGATTCGCCCGGTTCGAATATCTCTCCCTTCACTTCTTTCCTGCTGGTTATAGTCTGCTCAAAATATTCAGTAGAAACACTTATGTCCTCTCCTAAAGATTCTTTGGTTTGAGCCGGGGGGACCACTGACACAGGCTCAGTTTCAATCTCGGGAGTTTTAACTTCTACCTTTGGTGCTCCTTCCGTTAATTCTTCCTTGCTTACCACTTTTGTTTCGGTTACCTCTTCTTTTATCTTAGGTGGTTCAGGCGAAATCGGTTTAGCTTTTGGTTTAACTTCTAATTGAGCAACGGCTTTCTCCTCGGTAATCTCTGGTTTCTTAGATTCCGGTTGTTTTGGGGCAGGAATTTCCACCAGACTAACCAAGGTTAGCTCTTTTTCTGGCAAGGGCATGGTAAAATCAAAGGTGATCATACTCCCGAAAGCAAATAAAAATATAATATTAATTATGATAGAAATTAAAAATGATCTTCCTAAAAAACTCTTTTTACTTTGTTTTAAACGTTTTGTTCTATATCTGTTTATGGGCACGAATTATTTACACCTCAATGTTAATTGGTTAGCTAGTTAGCTGGTTACTTGGTTAGTTGGTTCAATAATCTACCAATCACCTTGTTAGCCAATTGAATTAATTGTTAGTCTAAATACAAGTTTTTACTTTACAGTTTTCAGTTGTTAGTTTATTTTGTTTTATGTCATTGCGAACTCTGATTTGTCAGAACGTGGCAATCTCGGGTTGGGATTGCTTCCCCTGCTTTCGCTGGGGCAGGCTTGTATTACTCCTCGCAATGACAGAAATTATAATTTCCTGTTATTCTCTTGTAATATTCTGAATTCTGGCTCCTGACTCCTGGATTCTATTTCCTTAACGAGATACGATTCACGAGATACGAGATACGTATTTGCTATATACCAAATACTATATACTATATACTGATTTTTTATTTAGTCTCCGCAGGTTGAGTGGCGATGGCAATTTTTTCCGCCCCTCCCTTTTTAAGCAAATCCATTACTCTGATTACCTTACCATGAAGTACATTTTTATCTGCCTCTAAAACTACTATTCTTTCAGGTTCCTCTGTTATTTCGGCAGCCACACTTTCGCTAAGTTTTAAAGGGTCTATTAGTTTTCCGTTAAAGTAAATAGTATTATTTTCGGTAATAGTTACGATAATATTCTCCGATGATTCGGCAGCAGCAAAATCGCCGCTGGGTAAATTAACTTTCACTCTATTTTCCAAATTTACAAAAGTAGTAGTCAGCATGAAAAATATCAGTAAAAGAAAAACTACATCAATTAAAGGGGTCAGGTCAAATCTGGCGCTCTTTTTATTCAGATGAGGAAACTTCATATTCTACTTCACCGCCCTGACTAAGATTGTCCCGAATAATCCCACCATTAGTTTCCTGATAAGTTAGAAGGTCTATAAGTTCTACACAATTTGTCTCCATCTCTCTTATCAATTTATCTACCCGGTGAGACAAATAATTATAAACCACGATAGTCGGTATAGCTATCGATAATCCAAAGGCAGTAGTGAGTAATGCCTCAGAAATTCCTCCTGCCAGTGCTTCCGGTTTACCTACCCCCATAACTGCTATTACATTGAAGGCTTTGACCATACCAAACACTGTTCCTAAAAGCCCTAACAATGGAGTAATATTACCGATGGTGGAAAGTGTAGATAAATTTCTCTCTAATACAGGAATTTCCTGGTTGGCGCTATCTTCAATCGCCTCTTTCATCTCATCACGTCCCCGGCCAAATTTCATTAGACCGGCTAACATGATCTTTGAAATGGGAGTAGGACTTTTACGACAGGCAGAAATAGCCAGTTCTATACTCCCTTTTTTAACTAAATTTTTAACTCGCAAAACAAATCTTTTACTTTTAGTCTTAATGCTCTTTAAATAGAACATCCTCTCAAAGAAAATAGTAATTGCAATTAACGAACATAGAAAGATGGGATACATTAAGAATCCACCTTTTTCAAAAATTTCCAACATTAAATATTTGCCCCCTCTTCTTTTTATTGTTAGCTAGTTATCTGGTTACTCAGTTAACTGATTAGTTTAGTCGTTAGTGAATAGTGAATAGTCGTTAGTATATCGTATATTAGCGTATAGCGTACAGCGTTTAGCGTATAGTTTTGGATTAACAAGATGATTACCCTTGCATAGACAGGTAAGACGCCTCTACTTCTAAATTTTAATTCTTATTCTGTCTTCCTTTCTTCACTATATACTAATTTTCCTAAACGCTATCCGCTCCACACTATTTAATATTCTGAATTCTGGCTCCTGACTTCCTTCTTCTCTTCTCTTAACTAGCTAACCAATTAACCAACTAACCAGTTAACTAATTCTCTTACTCACTTTCCTTCTGCAATGTTTCCAGTCTTTCCTGGGCTTTTCCCACATACGGACTCTGGGGAAATTTTGAAATCAAGTCCTGATAATCAGAAATGGCTTT
>JAYEJO010000078.1:0-3814 GCA_034660595.1 Candidatus Caldatribacteriota bacterium | reverse complement strand
CAGGAAGGAATAGTCGTTAGAAAAAAATACAGAGAATAAGTTTATATGATAAGTTTAAGATGATGTGATATAGTAATATGAGATTGCCGCGCTTCGATAAATCGAAGCTCGCAATGACAGAGAAGATGGATTCCCGCTTTCGCGGGAATGACAGAAAGAAAAGCGGGAATGACAAGAGGGAAACACCCTCGCAATGACAGATGAAGGAGTAGATATGTTTGCAATAGATTTTGGTGCACGCTCGATTAAAGTAGCAAAAGTACACAAGATAAGTAATGGTTATGAACTTGATAATTATGGAGTTGCCCTTACCCCTGAAGGTGCTATTGCCAATGGAGAGATTTTCAATCCCATTGTTGTTGCTGATGTTTTAATTGAATTGTTAAGAGATAGCGGTATAAGGGATAGAAAAGCAATTATAGCCATAACCGGGCAAAAAGTAATAGTTAGAGAAGTTGTTTTCCCTCTGATGGAAGATAAGGAATTAATGGCCGGTGTAATGTGGGAAGCCCCCAAATATGTCCCCTATGATTTAGATGAATCTATTATCGATGCTGAGAAAGTAGAAGAATTTGTAGAAAAAGACGGGAATAAGATGATGAAAGTTCTTTTAGTGGCAGCTCCAAAGACTATCATTCAACCCTACATGGAAGTCTTGAAAAAAGCCAGGATAATACCAAAAATAGTAGATGTAATTTCTTCTGCTAATATTAGAGCCTTTGAAAATCATCTTACTGATAAAAAAGAAGAAGAAAAAGAAGGGACCATTATTGATATAATATTGTCTATTGGAGCGAGTAATACTGTTATTACTTTGGTCGGGAAAGGCAATTTAAAATTTACCAGAGATATTTTAGTTGGAGGCAATGATATTACTAAGGCAATTGCCAAATCTTTGAATATCTCTTTTGATGAAGCAGAAAAGCTTAAAAGAGAGACTAAGATAGTATTAGGTCCGGAAGCAGAGGGAGAAAAGAAGATTGAAAGTGAAAAGATAATAGTAAAAATATTAAACCAAATAACTAAAGAAGTTCGAAAGTCATTGAGCTATTATAAAACGCAAAGTCAGAAAGTTAAATATAATAAGATGATATTATCCGGTGGTTGTGCTAATATAGATAATATTAAAGATTTACTGAGCGAGCAATTTGAAATTCCGGTAATAATTGGAAATCCTCTTGAAAGGATAAAGATAAACGAAAGTGCATTTGATGTTGAAAGGGTAAAGAAATTGAAAGATTCCCTGGCTACAGTATTTGGATTAGCAATGAGAGAAAGGTAAATAGAAAAATGGCAAATATTAATCTTCTGCCAATTGAATATAAGGAAAAAGAAAAATTTAACCTTAGAAGGGTTTTAATTATATTATTTGTTATGCTTTTAGCATTTGGAACTGCTTATTTATATTATTATTTGGAATTACAAATTGATTATAAAGAACAGCAACTTAAAATAATGAAAACTGAATTGGCAGCTCTTGAAAAAATAATAAAAGAAGTAAAGGATCTGGAAAAAGATAAGAAAATGGTTGAAGAACGAATCCAGGTCATTGAGGGTTTAATTAAAAATCAAGCTCATTTATCCCGGATATTGGGTGAGTATAGTGCCTCGCTTATGGATGAAGTCTGGATAGATAATCTTTCTTTAAGCGCTAATCAGACTTTTGATTTTACTGCCAATACTTTTAATAATTATTTGATTGCCAAATATATGGTAGCCTTAAAGGATGATCCTACATTTGATAATATCGAACTTGCTTACGTTCGAAAGAGTAAAATCAAAGAAGAGGATGAAGATGTTGAGATTGTAAATTTCAAACTGTCGGGAATATTTATACCGAAGAGATTAGAGTAGTAACGAGATTGCCGCGCACCGAAAACGGTGCTCGCAATGACGGAAGGATGACGAGATTGCCGCGCGTCAATAAATAGAAGTTTATAATGACATATAAATATTATTGACATATATTAGTTATTTTGTAACGGAGGGATTAAAAATGAAAAAAATACATCTTCCTATAATTATTGAAATAGATGAAGATGGATATTATATTGTAACTTGTCCGCTGTTTAAGGGTTGTCATTCTTACGGCGAAACTGTAGACGAAGCTTTAAAAAATATAAAAGAAGTTATTAGTATGTGTTTAGAGGAAACTAAAGTTGAGGAACTTAATAAGTTCGTTGGATTTAGAGAAATAGAAGTAGGTCAGAATGCTAAAGTTTCCTGCAATTAAAGGCAAAGGTTTTATAAAATTTTTAGAATCAATAGGTTTTAGAATTACAAGAACAAAAGGTTCTCATGTTAGGTTGAAATCAGAGGATGGAAGAGCGACAACTATTCCGGTACACAAAAACAAGGATATACCTAAAGGACTTTTGCGAAAGATAATTAGAGAAGATTTAGAGATAAGTTTGGATGAATTTCATAAATTATATTCAAGAAATAAATAAGGAAATATAAGGAATGAAAGGATAAGGTAATATGAGATTGCCGCGTCGCTGCGCTACTCGCAATGACAGAACAGAAGCGGGAAAAACAGGAGGGGAAGAATACACCCCCACCTTAGTCCTCCCCCCTCAAGGGGGAGGAAATATAAGGAATGAAAGATAATAGAAAGAGGTATTTTTTAGATGAAATTATCTAAAGGTATGACAGCATTTATAATATTTATATTTCTGGTTGCTTTTGCTTATATTAATTATACTTACGTTTATCAACCAAGAATGCTAAGGATTGAACAGTTAGATAGAGATATTGAGATTACAGCCAATAAAATTATTGAAGGCAAAAGAATTGCCGCACGGCTTGGTCCTTTAAAGGAAGAATATGCCGCCTTATTGGAGAAATTAGAATTTTTAGAAGTTATGCTGCCTAAAGAAAAAGAAATCCCCGATTTGTTGGTGATGATTCAGGATACTCTAACTGAATTTGATGTTGATTTTACTACTTTTACTCCTCAGAATATTTCCTGGCAGAAAGATAGAATTTACGGAAAAATGCCCGTATCAATGAGTTTAACTGCCAGCTATTTTGACTTAATAGCCTATTTAGATAGGATAGAGAATTTACCACGAATAATTGATGTTAAATCATTAAGATTAAGCAAGGCAGGAAGAGAAGCAGATAAATTAAATATCTCTATAAATATGTATTCTTATGTACTAAGAAAAGAGGGTTCTAAATAGAGTATGAAAAAGATTTCCTTTAAAAATATATTTAAAAAATCAGAAACGGGTGGAAATAAAACTGGTAAAGTACTTTTTATTTTGCTAATTATCCTAATTGTTGCCGGTGTATTTTATTGGTGGGGTTATCCACTTTTATTTCCTGTTACTTCAGTAAAATCACCGGTTACGACTACGGCAACAGTAACAGCAGTGAATCCAACTGCAGTAGCTACGAAAACAGATACCGAGGCAGTAGTAAAAGAAAAGACCGAATTTGAAATCGAAATGGAAAAAAGAAAGTCGGGGTATGAAGAAAAAATATTTGTTTACGAGCCATATGAGCCCCCAAGCAATAGAAATCCTTTCCAAAAGGTGAGTACTTCTTACTTTTTAGAAGAAACAGCAGAGGAGGAGGAAGGAAAAGAGGGGAGTGCCTTAAAATTCCTCAAACCAGAATTACCTCCGGGGACAAAGCTGACCGGGGTAATTGGCTCTAAAGATAATATGGTGGCAATTATTGTAATGAACCAGGAAACTTTTATCGCTAATTTATATGATATTTTATTAGATAGATATATTGTTAAGGAAATAAAAAAGGATGAAGTAATTATAGATTATAATGGATACTTTTTTTCACTAAAAATAGG
>JAYEJO010000077.1:0-15286 GCA_034660595.1 Candidatus Caldatribacteriota bacterium | reverse complement strand
TTTTGCCAGTGTGGGGGATTTTAATTATTTGGGAGATAAAAATAGAACAAACCTCCCCACAGTAATAATAGGTGCGGATGGAGACAATCTTCATGCCCCAGAAGAATATGTAGATTTAGAAGATGCGACAGAAATCACGAAAGTACTAACCGGTGGATTAATTAATTTATTATGTGAAGAAAAAAATAGTAGCCTTTAGTGCTGTGGTTGTACTAAATACTGCTTACAAAGATATTTAGCGAGAGAATAGATATTGAAGAATAATTAAACAAATCTGGCAAGATATAAAAATTGTATTTAGTTTAAAAATGTTTTTAAGCTAAATAGCGAAAAGGCTGTTTATATGGCAAGTAAAAAAAATTATTATATAAAATCAGTTATTAAAAGTTTAAATATTTTAAATTTATTTTCTGAATCAAGACAGGAATTAAGTTTATCTGAAATAAGTAAAATACTGAGTTTAGGTATTAGTACAACTTATCGGTTGATTAGCACGTTAAAATATAAAAATTATATTGAACAAAATCCTCATAATTTAAAGTATAAATTAGGTTATGCATTTCTCAATAAAGCTTTTTTAGTTTCCCGCAACGAAGCAGATATTATAAAAAAATCAATGCCTTACTTGGAAAATTTACGTGATTTTACCAAAGAAAGTATTAGTTTAGCAGTTTTAGACGGGACTAACATAGTTTATATTGCTAAAGCAGATAGTCATGAACTTTTAAGAACGAATATTGAAATAGGTAAAAAAATGCCTGCTTATAATACTGCACTAGGGAGAGTATTGTTAGCATATCTTCCGCCCGAACAATTTAATAGTAAAAGGCTATTTAGTAAAGATAATCTTCTTATTAGCGCTTCTTGTTCTAATTTAAATATTTCTAAATTTAAACAATATTTAGAAAAGGTAAGAGGAGAAGGGATTGCTATTGACAATGAAGAGTGTGTTCCTGGAATAAGATGTATGGCTGCACCTATAGTAGATGCAAATGGTGAGGTATCGACAGCAATAAGTATTAGTGGTCCTGCAATACGTTTTACTTTAGAGAAAATAGATTTATGGAAGAGAGAACTCGTTAAAGTTGCCAGGGAAATTTCTTTTAAAAGTGCATAGAAAAAACATGTAGAAGAATTATTTTTTTATTGCCCCTCTTGATAAGTATTTCTAATATTAGTTTTTTAAAGCGAATCCGCCAAGTAACCACACTCCTCAAATTATCTGCTTGAGCCGTTATTAATTTTTAAAAAGTGAATCCACCTGTTTATTTAAAAAAAATTTTAAATTTTTTAAAAAAAAGATGGACTTTTTAAATTTATAGTGTATAATAATAAACAGATAATTGGTTCACCCAATGACCCAGTCACCCAATAGAAAGGGGTAAAATAGTGTTTAAAGAAATTATTCCTACTCGTTTATATGAAAATGTAATAGAGCAAATTATGGATTTAATTAAAAGTAATGAGTTAAAGCCAGGAGATAAACTTCCTCCGGAGAGAGAACTGGCTGAAAAATTATCTATTAGTAGAGGTTCTTTGCGGGAAGCTTTTCGAGTTTTAGAATCAAGGGGATTGATTAAGAGTAAACCCGGCGGGGGGAGATTTATTCGAGAGATAAGAAAAAATGGTCATAACAATACAGAAAATATTATCTTAAGTTTAAAGAAGTCTTCCATTTTAGAACTTTTAGAAGCAAGGGAGATTTTTGAGGTAAAAATTGCTAAAATTGCTGCCCAAAGGGCCACAGTTGAAGACATAGAATTAATTGAACAGGCTCTAAATAAAATGAACGAGGAAGAAAAACCAAGATATGGCAAAGAAACGGAATCAGATACAGAATTTCATTTAGCAATAGCCAGGGTATCTCATAATTTTGTCTTTGTCAATATAATAAAATTACATTTGGATTTATTAAAAGAGACCCGAGAAAAGACCCAGCAAATTCCCGGAAGGCGAGAGAAACGATGGCACGAACACCAGGCAATATTGCAGGCTATCAAAGAACATGATAGTAAAAAAGCCGGAGAAGCTATGCTCAATCATTTGAGGAATATAAGAGAAATTGTGGTTGGGATGTAAATAGAGAAATTAATCTTAAAAGAGCTTGCCACGCTCTGATAAATCGGAGTCCACAATGACAGATTCTATAGACAAGGGAAGAATGGAAAAATAGCTCGAGGATTAGAAAAATGCAAGAGGAATAATTAAAGGATAAAATTTATTAATAAAAATTAGGAGATTTTACCATGAAAGAAATAAGAGTTTTATCACCCGTAGGTATGTTGGGATATGGTTTCCCAGCAGAATCTTTTCAAAAGGGTTTAGAAAAAAAACCCCACGTTATAGCTGCCGATGCCGGTTCCACTGATGCCGGTCCCCATAAATTAGGAGCAGGAGTGGGTATTGTAAGCAAAGAAGCAACCAAAAAAGACCTTACTTTAATGTTAAAAGCGGGTTGTGAAAATAAAATTCCGGTTATTATCGGTTCTGCCGGAGGTTCCGGTGCCGAAGTTCATCTTAATTGGACCTCAGAAATAGTAAAAGAAATTGCCAAAGAGCAAAACCTACACTTTAAGATGGCTTTGATTCACGCTGAAGTTGAAAAAGATTATCTTCAAAAGAAATTAGCCCAAAGTAAAATAAAACCTTTAGGCCCTGTCCCTGAATTAACTCCTAAAGATATAGAAGAAGCTACTCGAATTGTGGCGGTAATGGGCACACACTCTCATATAAAAGCTTTGGAAATGGGGGCAGAGGTTATTATTGCCGGTCGTTCAAATGACCCGGCTATGTTTGCCGCTCTACCCATCAAGGAAGGATATGACCCCGGACTGGCTCTACATATGGGAAAAATTTTAGAATGCGGAGCTATGGCATCTACCCCGGGGACCACCTCCGATTGTATGATGGCATATTTAAGAGAGGATTATTTTATAGTAGAACCGACTAATGCCCTGCGAAAATGTATCCCCAGTACGGTAGCTGCCCATACCCTGTACGAAAAATCGAGCCCCTTGCATATTATAGGTCCGGAAGGGGTAGTTGATGTTACTGGATGTAAATTTGAGCAATATAGTGAAAGGGCAGTTAAAGTTTCGGGCTCTAAACTAAAGAGGAGCGAAACTATTAATATAAAATTAGAAGGGGCAAGTAAAGTGGCTTATCGGACTATATGTATTGCCGGCTTAAGAGACCCTATTATGATTAAACAGATTGATGAATGTGAAAAACATGTCCGTGATACTGTACTTACTTACTTTAGTAATATTTCTCCGGAAGATTACAGCTTAATCTTTCATATTTACGGGAGGAACGGAGTAATGGGAGAATTGGAACCCCGAAAAGAAATTACCTCTCATGAACTTTGTCTGATTTTGGAAGCCGTAGCTAAAGACCAGGAGCTGGCCAATACTATTTGTGCCTTTGTTCGTTCTACTTTAATGCATTATTCTTATAAGGGGCGCATTGCCACTGCCGGTAATTTAGCTTTTCCTTATGCTCCTTCAGATATACCTACCGGAGCAGTGTATAGATTTAATGTTCATCACTTAGTAGAAGTCGATGACCCTGATGAACTTTTTTCCATAGAAATGGTGGAAGTTTGAAATAATAAAAAGTTTAAAAAGGAGAATATATAAATGACTAAAGAAGTTTCTATTATAGATTTAGTAAAAGTAATTAGAAGTAAAAATGCCGGTCCCTTTGAGGTGACCTTTGATATAATTTTTAAAGATAAGGAAACTTACGAAAAAGTTAAAAAAACTAAAGTAATTACCAAAGAACTTATTGCCAAACTCTACCATGTTCCTATTGAAAAAGTTCTTTATTTTGTAGAGTTTGACCCTGCTAATGCTATAAAGGCTACTATTGTAAGACCGGTTGATTCAGGAAGCATCGGGGAGACCGATGTTTATGGGGCTCAACAGCATGCACCGCTTTTAGAGATCAAAATACCTTACGAGGAATAAGGAGGAAAAAAATGAGAGAAGATCTATTAAAATTTATTCCGGAATTTAATTTAATTAAAGATTCAGATTTGAAGGAAAAGGTTTTAAAAGTTTGGGAGATTGCTCTTGCTGCCGGGGGATGGAAAGCGAGTGACCTGAAAAGAATGCCTTTTACTTTATTAATTGATCCCTGTCCTTGTAGTATGATTGAGCATATTAGGGGAGTAGTAAATGTTTCGATAGGGGCTGCGAAAGCTCTTCAAAGCATCTATGAGGATAAAGTGAAAATTAATGAGGATTATCTTATTGCCGGGGCATTACTTCACGATATTGGGAAATTAGTAGAATATAAAGAGGAGAGCGGAAAATTCACCCAGAGTAATTTGGGGAAGTTAGTTCGTCACCCCATATCCGGAGTGGGTCTTTGTTATGGTCAGGGTATTCCCGAAGAAGTAATGCATATTATTGCTTCGCATTCCTGGGAGGGAGATCGCTCCAAAAGGACTCCGGAAGCCATTATTGTCCACCATGCTGATTTTACCAACTTCGAACAGTTTAAATAAATAAACACAGATTAATCGGTGTAATCATATTATAATCAGTGTAATCACTTCAAGGAGGTTATAAGATGGGAAGAACCTTTGCAGAGAAGATATTAGCCCTTAAATCAGGCAAAGAAAGTGTAGTTACCGGAGAAATTGTGACTGTGTCTCCGGATATAGTAATGTCTCACGATAATACCGCTGCTATAGCTAAAAAATTCAAACAGATTGGAATTGATAAAGTAAAACATCCTGAAAAAATAGTAATCCCCCTGGATCATTGTGTTCCGGCAGCAACAGAAAAATATGCTACCAATCATAAAGAGATAAGAGAATTTATCCGGGAACAGAAAATTGAAAATTTTTATGATATTAATACCGGAGTCTGCCATCAGGTTTTACCGGAAAAAGGTCATGTGCTTCCAGGAACTCTAATTTTGGGGGCAGATTCCCATACTACCACTTATGGAGCATTTGGTGCTTTTTCAACCGGGATTGGCAGAAGTGAAGTAGCTTCCATCTGGGCAATAGATGAAATTTGGCTTAGAGTGCCGGAGACTATCAAGATAAATATTGAGGGGGAAATTCCTCCCGGAATATATCCCAAGGACATAATCCTCCATATTATCGGGGATTTAGGTGCGGATGGAGCACTATATAGGGCAGTAGAGTTTAGCGGAAAAGCAGTTAGGGATATGGATATCGGGGGTAGAATGACTCTATGCAATATGGCAGTGGAGATGGGAGCCAAGATCGGCTATGTAGAACCGGATGAAAAAGCTGCCCAGTGGCTTACTGCAAAAACCAATAAAAAATACGAAATAATAAAGTCAGATGCTGATGCTGAGTATGAAAAGATTATAGATTACGATGTAAGTGATTTAGAACCTCAAATTGCCTGTCCTCATACTGTAGATAATGTAAAACCTATTTCTGAAGTAATTGGAACTAAAATCAACCAAGCTTTAATTGGAACTTGCACCAACGGCAGGATTGAGGATCTAAAGATTGCAAGCGAAGTTCTTAAAGGCAGGAAAATTTCCAAAAATACAAGGTTGCTAGTTTTTCCGGCATCAATGGAAATTTATGCTGAAGCAATGGAATTGGGAATTTTTCAAGAATTGGTAAAAAGCGGAGCAGTAATAATGAACCCGGGATGTGGACCCTGCCTGGGAGCTCACGAAGGTGTTTTGGCACCGGGAGAAATCTGCTTAAGTACTGCTAATAGGAATTTTAAAGGAAGGATGGGATGTAAAGAAGCAGAAGTCTACCTTGCCAGCCCGGCTACTGTGGCGGCATCTGCGCTTTGTGGAGAGATTACTGATGTAAGGGGGTATCTGAAATGAGCATTCAAGGAAAAGTATGGAAATATGGTGATGATGTAAATACCGATGTTATTTTTCCGGGAAAATATACTTATACCATAACTGATCCGAAAGAGATGGCTACACATGCCCTGGAAGACCTTGATCCGAAGTTTGCCAAAGAAGTTAAAAAGGAAGATATTATTGTCGCAGGAAGGAATTTTGGCTGTGGCAGTTCTCGGGAACAAGCCGCAACCTGCCTTAAATATGCCGGTGTAGGGGCAATTGTTGCCAAATCATTTTCCCGAATATTTTTTCGAAATGCTATTAATCAGGGACTTCCTCTGGTTCAATGTAAAGAAGCAGTGGGGAATGTATCTTTGGGTGAGGAGATTACTATTGATTTCGAGAAAGGTGAGTTATCTTGTAAAAAGGGAGTTTTTAAATTTCCTCCTTTACCAGAATCGGTGTTGGGAATTCTTAAAGATGGAGGACTAATTCCCCATACAAAGAAAATATTAAAGATTAAAGAAGGAGAATAGAAAAATGGCAAAATATAAAATAGCCTGGCTGCCGGGCGACGGAATCGGAAATGATGTAATGGAGGCAGCGAAGATTGTATTGAATGAGCTAAAGTTTGATGCTGATTATATACCTGGTGATGTAGGTTGGGAATTTTGGAAAAAGGAAGGAAACCCTTTACCTGATAGGACCATAAAAATTCTCAAAGAGACTGATTGTTGTCTTTTTGGAGCGATAACTTCCAAACCTAAAGATGAAGCAGAAAAGGAACTCGCTCCTGAACTTAAAGGAAAGGGTTATGTTTATTCGAGCCCTATTGTAAGATTACGCCAGGAATTTAAGTTACATACCAACTTAAGGCCCTGTAAAGCTTATAAAGGAAATCCTCTGAATTATAGAGATGATATAGATTTAGTAGTTTTTCGAGAAAACACCGAAGGGCTGTACAGTGGAGTGGAGTTTCATCCTCTGCCTGGTGATTTAATGGAATCCCTCTTAAAGAATCACCCTAAGATGAAAAGATTTAAAGATACCCCTTTGGAAGATATTGCCTTGTCTTGTAGAATCTTTACTCGGAAGGCTTGTCAATCGATTGTTCGTCAAGCCTTCGAGTATGCCAAGAAGTTTAAAAGAAATTCAGTTACAATTGTGGAAAAACCTAATGTAATTAGAGAAACCAGTGGGTTAATGATAAGAGAAGCCCGTAAGATTGCTCAAAAATATCCCGGGATTGAATTGTGGGAAAGCAATGTAGATGCTATGTGTATGTGGTTGGTTAAGAATCCTCAAAATTATAGTGTCCTGGTTTCTTCCAATATGTTCGGAGATATAGTTTCTGATCTTTGTGCCCAATTAATAGGTGGTTTAGGGTTTGCCTCCAGTGCTAATATCGGAGATGATTATGCCCTCTTTGAACCGACTCATGGCTCTGCTCCCAAATATGCAGGGCAATACAAAGTAAATCCCATGGCGATGCTTTTAACGGTTAAATTAATGTTGGATTATTTAGAGGAAAAAGAATTGGCTCAAAGATTAGAAAATGCTATTGCCCGGGTTATTGAGGAAGGAAAAGTTAGGACTTACGATTTAGGCGGAACAGCTTCAACTTTAGATGTAGCCAGAGAAGTGGCAAAGAAATTATAAAGTAATGAGTAATGGGGAATACATAGTTAGCTGGTTACATGGTTAATTGGTTAATTAGTTTATATAACGAAAAACTAAAAACGAAAAACGAAAAACGAAAAACCATAATTTAAAATTTAAAACTAAGATAAAGATCAAATCAAAAACTGGAAATAAGTTGTTTCTATCTGATAATTATAAACTAATGACCATCTACCATTTACTAACGTCTGAAATGACTGGGAGACCGGTTAATTGGTAAACCAGGTAACTATCTAACTAATTAACTAAACTGAAAGGAAGGTAAAAGATAAAAAATGGAGACTATAAGTCAAAGATGGGCTAAATTTGCCCTAAGATTAAATTATAAAGATATTCCTTCTGTAGCTTTAGAAGAAGCCAAGCGATTTCTTTTAGACAGTGTAGGTTGCGCTTTTTCTGCTCTGAATAACAAAGACACCCAAGCAGCTTATAATTATATCCAGGATTTGGGAGGAAAAGAGCAGGCTGCTATTATCGGATGGGGAATAAAGGTAAATTTACCCCAGGCTGCTTTAATAAATTCCTTACTTATTAGGGCTTTGGATTATAATGACATCTACTGGGAACAGGATCCCTCCCATCCTTCAGATATTATTCCCGCTGTACTTAGTACCGGAGAATTTATGAAAAAAAATGGGAAAGAGGTGTTGGTAGGAATAATAATTGCCTATGAATTAGAGATGCGTTTATGTCTGGCTGCTTTCCCGGGAGTTCGGGAGATAGGCTGGCATCACGCAACCCTAACTCAATTGGTTAGTCCGGTCGTGGCCGGAAGAATGTTGGGTTTAAGTGAGAAGGAGATAGTCGCTGCTATAGGGATCAGCGGCTCTTCTCATTTTACTTTAGGAGGAGTAGTAGCCGGTCATCTCACCAATATGAAAAATGCCGCCGATCCTTTCGCAGTAGAGGCGGGGGTACGGGCTGCTCTACTGGCCAACAAAGGTTATACCGGTCCGGTAGAAGTATTTGAAGGCAAAGAAGGATTGTTTGAAGTGTTGGATAAAGTAAAATGGGATAGAGATATTTTAACCAAAGGATTGGGAGAAAAGTTTCTGATTAATCAATGTGGTTATAAAGCTTTTCCCACTGAAGCTTTAACTCATCAGCCCATTACTGCTGCTTTAGAAGTAATGAAAGAAAACAATCTTGACCCAAAAGAAGTAAAAGAAGTTTTAGTAGAGACTACGACTCGGGGAGCGGATATTCTTTCTGACCCCAGTAAATATAAACCAACTACTAAAGAGACTGCCGATCATTCTCTCCCCTACTGTATAGCAGTTGCAGTAGCCAAAGGTAATGTCCTTCCTTCTGATTTCGAAGAAGATGCCCTTCGAGATCCTTTAGTCTGGTTATTGCTCGATAAGATTAAGGTAGTGGCAAATCCTGAAATTGACAATCTATTTCCCAAAGTAAAACGAGCTATTGTGACCATTAAAACCCCTAAAGGGGAATTTAAAAAACAGGAAGATTTTGCCAAAGGCCAACCGGAACGGCCTTTAAGCGAAGAAGAACTTATCTCTAAGTTTAAAGCTAACTCCGAGAAAAAAATGTCTCCTTCCAGAATGGAGGATATTATCAAAGCAACTCAAGAATTAGAAAATATCAACGAAATCGGAGAATATATGAAACTTTTGGTAAGCGATAAATAGAAAAATAATATAGATTAAAGAATAATCAGCGAGATACTGACGAAAATTTGAGAAAAATAAAAAGAAGGAGGTGAATTACTTAGTAAAAAAATTAGTTTAGAAAGATTAAAAATCCAGATTAAAAATTTTAAGGAGGGAAAGATGAAAAGTTGTAAAAAAAGTATTTTCGTTTTGGTATTAGTAGTATTTTTAATGGCAGGACTCTTCAGTGGAATGGCAGTAGCTGAAGAAAAGATAATCAAAATTGGTACCATATTTCCTTTAACCGGTCCTTGTGCATTAGCTGGTCAACGTTGTAAAGCCGCAGTTGAAACGGCGGTCGAGGTTATTAATAATATCCATCCAGAATGCGACGTTCCTTTAGCTAACCAGAGTGGTATTCTTGATGGCTATAAAATTGTTCTGGTCCATACTGACCATCAAGGGAAACCGGATGTAGGTAAGACTGAAGCCGAACGACTCTTTAACCAGGAAAAAGTTTATGCCATAATTGGATGTTATAATAGTGCGGTAACTAAACCGGCAAGCTTTGTTGCAGAAATACAAAAGAAAATATTCATGTGTGGTGCTTCAAGCTCTGCAGCCTTAACTGAACGCGGTTTTAAGTATTTCTTCCGTATGGCTCCAACCGATAAAACTGAATCAATTGGGTTTGTTGAAACACTTACCTGGTTGAATGAAGCTAAAAATGCTAATATAAAAACTATTGGAATCATCTATGAGAATACTGAATTTGGTAAGCATGCTGCGGATGAAGGAAAAGCAGCTGCAAAAGTAGCTGGATTTGAAGTTGTAGCTGATGTTGCTTTTGCTCCCGGGGCAACCAACTTAAATAGTGAAGTACAAACCTTAAAAGCTAAGAATCCGGATGCGGTTTTTGGCGCTTGCTTAGGTGGAGACTATACCCTTTGGGTGCGGACTATGAAACAGATGAATTGGCTGCCCAAAATTGCTCTTAACTATTGTTCTGGTTACCAGGATCCGATGACTACCCAGCAGTTGGGTGATGATGCTAACTATTTTATGGGTGGTACAGGTTATTCACCGGAATTTGCTGAATTAATGCCAGCAGTAGCAGCAGTTGAAGAGATATATAAAGCGAAGACCGATCCGAGTGTACCTTTTGATAGTGATAGTATTCAGGAAGCAGTAGCCTTGTTTATTCTAGCACAAGCTATTGAAAAAGCCGGAACCCTGGATATCGAAACAGTTCGAGAGGTCCTTTATGCCAATGAATGGGAATCCCCTTTATCTATGGGTGGAAAAGTGGCATTTATTGCAGGCGGACAAAATGTGAAGGCAATGAGCATGAAAACCCAATTACAGAATGGTGCGTATGTACGCGTGTTTCCACCTGAGTTAGCTACTCATGAGATTATTTACCCCATGGTCCCCTGGGATAAGAGATAGAGTAAATAATTTAATAATAAATATGAGTTAAACTTATTGGTGATTAAGTTAAGGTAGTAAGGGTGAAATTATTCATCCTTACTACCTGATTTTTAGCTGATTATTTATGCGAGTTTTGTATTGAGGAGGTTTTATTAATGACTATGTTCTTTCAAGTTGCCATAGATGGGCTGCTTAGTGGGATGGTTTACGCCTTAGTAGCTTCTGGTTTGAGCTTGATTTGGGGGGTTATGGATGTAATCAATTTTGCCCATGGTGAATTTCTTATGGTAGCAATGTACGTAAGTTACTGGCTGGGGTTTCTTATGAAGGTAGACCCGATTGTCTCCTGGATTGCCTCCGGGGCTTTCTGTTTTATTTTAGGAGCTATAACTTACCGCCTGATTATTCGGCAGTGCCTTGGTGGGCCGGCCTTATCAGCACTATTAGCAACCTTTGGTCTATCTATGATATTAAAAAATATTTGCCTTAATCGTTTTTCCCCAAATTTTCGTTTATTAACCGGGACTTTATTGGATGGGAAAAAAATTATATTAGGTAAAGTTATATTTCCTTTACCCCAACTAGTTACCGGGTTATTTGCCTTGGCAGTAGTTTTTATTATTTATTATATTATTAAGCGTACACGTTTAGGCTGGGCAATTCAGGCCACTGCCATGGATAAGGAAGCTGCAGAGTTGATGGGAATTAAAACTGATTGGATATTTGCTTTTGTCTTTGGTTTGGGTGGTGCCTGTGTGGGTATTGCCGGAGGATTAATGCCGTCATATCTTGCTGTTCATCCCGAAGTAGGAGGGCTTTTTAGTCTAATTGCTTTTATTGCGGTAGCTATGGGGGGGTTTGGCAGCATACCCGGTGCTTTGCTGGCTGCCTTATTTATAGGATTGATTGAAGCCTTTGGAGGTTTTTATGTTGCTCCGGTCTTTAAATATGTAGTTGTCTTTGGGCTTTACATTGCAGTGGTAATGTTTAGGCCTAAAGGGCTGTTTGGGTGGTAAAATTATGAATATAACAAAATTTAAAAAACAAGATATTTACTGGTATTTATTTATTATCGTATTGGTTATTATTCCATTAGTTCCCTTTGTAGCAAACAATTCTTTTCTTCAACATGTCCTTATCCTCATCTTGTTGTTTGCCAGCATGTCTCAATCTTGGAATATAATTGGGGGATATGCTGGACAGGTATCTTTTGGTCATTCAGTTTTTTTTGGAATTGGTGCCTATGGTGCAGGAATGGCAGTAGTGAGATACGGAATTGCCCCCTGGCCGGGAATATTAATAGGTGCAATCACTGCAAGTATTGTGGCTGTAATTATTAGTTATCCTTGTTTTAAACTTAAAGGTCATTATTTTGCTATAGCAACATTTGCTATAGTAGAGATTTTTAACCGGCTTTTTATGGTCTGGTATTGGGTAGGGGGAGCTCTCGGACTGGATTATCCTTTAGTTGAAGAGGGGTGGAAAAATTTTATATGGTATTATACTAAGATACCGTATTACTATGGAGCTTTGATTTTATTTATCCTAATTTTTGGAGTAGTTCGATGGATTGAAAAAAACCGTTTTGGTTACTATTTAGTAGCTGTACGGGAAGACCAAGAAGCAGCTGAATCTATTGGCGTAAATAGCACAATAGTAAAACTAATGGCGATGGCTGTTTCAGCATTTCTTACCGGTTTATGTGGCGCTTTTTTTGTTCAGTATAACTTTCGAGTGGATCCACCCATGGTAATGTCCTTGAGTATGTCAATGACCTTTGTACTGATAACTATTCTTGGCGGTGCAGGAACAATTTTAGGCCCGTTAATGGGGGCACTTATCTTAATTCCTCTTCAAGAAGGTAGTCGGGCTTTATGGGGTGGTTTTGGAGGCGGAGTAGATCTGATTATTTTTGGCATTATAATTGTAGTAGTCGTAGTTAGACAACCAAGGGGAATTATGGGAATTATCTCAGAAGTAAAAAATCATTTCCGGAATACTAAAAAGACTGATTTTAGTCTGGGGAAAACAGAGGGGGGTGAATAAATTGCCACTACTTGAAGTTCATAATGTTACCAAGAAATTTGGTTCACTAATAGCAAATCATGACGTTTCTTTTAATATAGAAGAAAGTCAGATAGTAGGTTTGATTGGACCTAATGGTGCAGGGAAGACCACTCTGTTTAACTGTATATCTGGTTTATATAAAGTTAATGAAGGGAAAGTTTTATTTAACGGAATAGATATTACCGAATTTCCTCCTTATAGAGTTGCAAAATTAGGAGCAGTTCGCACTTTTCAAATAGTTCATCCCTTAAAAGATATGACAGTATTTGATAATGTTCTTATCGGGACTTATTTACGCGAACCTAATACCGAAAAAGCGAGACAAATTACTGAAAAATGCATAGAAAAAAGTTATTTATCTGAAGTAAGAAATAGACGTGCTGGAGATCTGACTATCGGTTTAAAAAAGCGTCTCGAATTGGCTCGTGCCCTGGCTACCGGTCCAAAACTTCTTATGCTCGATGAAAGCATGGCTGGCTTGACCTCAACCGAAGTAAAAGAATCAGTAGAGTTAGTTAAGAATTTACGAGATACTGGTATCACTTTTTTAATAGTTGAGCATGTTATGGAAGCTATTATGCCCATCGCGGATAAAGTAGTTGTTCTTGATGGAGGGGTCAAAATTGCTGAGGGCAAACCCGAAGAGATTATAAAAAATGAGCAGGTAATCGAAGCTTATTTTGGTAAAAAATATAGTAAAAAATTTCAGGCTGCAAAGGGGGTAGATAAGAGTGTCTGAAGCGATGTTAGAAGTTAGTAATATTAACTGTGCCTATGATGGCACACCGGTAATTCATGATGTTTCTCTTAAGGTTGAAGAAGGTGAATTAGTGTCCATCGTAGGGGCAAACGGAGCAGGCAAGAGCACGATAATGCGTAGCATTGCCGGTTTGATGCATCCCGTTAGCGGTACTATTAAATTTGAAGGAAAAGATATCTCTCGTCTACCTGCCCATACGATTATTCGAGAAGGGATTAGTTATGTTCCCGAAGGGAGAAGATTGTTTGCAAAACTTTCCGTTCAGGAAAATCTTGAGTTAGGTGCTTATATTGAGGTTAACCGTCCAGAAATAAAATTAAGGACAGAAGAAATTTTCGAACTTTTTCCCATTCTTCAAGAACGAAAAACCCAAGTGGCTGAAACTTTAAGCGGGGGAGAACAACAGATGCTGGCAATTGCCAGAGGAATGATGTCTAAACCCAAATTACTAATGCTTGATGAATTATCTCTGGGCCTGATGCCAGCATTAGTAGAAAAAGTGATGGAAACAGTAGTTAATATAAATAAGAAAGGAACCACTATTTTATTAGTGGAACAGATGGTTCAGGAAGCACTGGAGATTGCTGATCGGGGATATGTAATTCAGACCGGAAAAATTCTTCTCTCAGGTGAAGCTAAAGAGCTTTTGGAGTCCGAAGAAGTTCGTAAAGCCTATATGGGTATGTAATTAAAAGAAAAATAAACATACAGCTAAGAACAAGAGAAGTAGAATTAAAGATATATAAATTTAGAAAGGCGATAACAATATGAGAGCGATAGTATTGGGTTGTGGTTTAGTAGGTGGATTAATTGCCAAAGATTTGGCAAAAGATAAAGATTTTCTAGTAACTGTAGCAGATATTGATGAAAAAAAATTGGATGAATTAACTAAAGAAACAGATATACGAGGAATAAAAGCGGATTTATCCAATTCGGAAGCCATCAGAAAGATAGTTGCTGATCAAGATATTGTGATTGGCGCTGTCCCAGGGTTTCTAGGATTTAATATGCTGCAGTCGGTTATTGAAGCCGGTAAGAACATAGTTGACATATCCTTTATGGCTGAAGATACTTTAAGTCTGGATGGACTTGCTAAAAGTAGAGGAGTAACCGCAGTGGTAGATATGGGAGTAGCTCCCGGGATGAGTCACATGATTGTAGGTTATGTCGATAGCTTGATGGATAAAACCGAAAATGCTGTTATTTTAGTAGGAGGTCTTCCGGTAATAAGAGAATGGCCATATGAATATAAGATTGCCTGGTCTCCTAAAGATGTTATAGAAGAATATATAAGACCGGCAAGATTAATAGAATGCGGAAAAATTGTAGAAAAGCCTGCGCTTTCTGAACTTGAATTGGTTGATTTACCCAAGATTGGAACTTTAGAGGCTTTTAATACCGATGGGCTTCGCAGCCTGCTTTATACTATTAAAATCCCTTCTATGAAAGAGAAGACCTTGCGTTATCCCGGTTATGCTGAAAAGATGCGGATGTTAAGGGAGACCGGATTTTTTAGTGATACACCTATTGAAGTAGGAGGAGCAAAAATTAAACCTATAGATCTTACCTCTAAATTACTCTTCCCTAAGTGGGAATTAAAAGAGGGAGAAGAAGAATTAACCGTAATGAGAGTGATGGTTCAGGGCAAAAAAGATGAAAAAATTCTGCGTTATACTTATGACTTGATAGATTATTACGATAAAGAAGGTAAAGCTACCTCTATGTCTCGTGCCACCGGGTTCCCCTGTGCGATTATAGCCAGGTTGGTTGCTCAAGGAGAATTCCGATATCCGGGAGTCTGTCCCCCGGAATATATAGGGAGAGAACATAAAGTATATCAAAAAGTAATGAAAGAGTTGGGAAAAAGAAAAATCTTCTATAAAGAAAAAGTAATTGAGGTATGATATAATTAATTAACAAATTGGTAAATTGAATAAGG
>JAYEJO010000076.1:0-3946 GCA_034660595.1 Candidatus Caldatribacteriota bacterium | reverse complement strand
CTTTTTTATATAAAATGGTTCGTTCCGTCGTGGGTACTCTCTTGGAGGTAGGTAAGGGAAAGATAAAATATTTAGAGGTAAAGAAGATATTGGAAGCTAAAAATAGAAAAATGGCAGGTAAAACTGTCCCTGCCAAAGGGTTATTTTTAATGAAAGTAAAATACTAATTCACTAATTGTTAAATCAATTAGTGAATTAGTATTTCGTATCGCGTAAAGAAAACCAGAATTTAAAACTCAAAACTCTTATAATGCATCGCGTATAGCGTTTAGTTATTTAAATAAGAAACATTTTTACCTACCAAAACTATGATTATTTTACATCATCTTTTTACTATTTTCTAAGATGAGAAGGAATAAGTATGAACTATTTTTAAAAATATTCTAAAAAAGATGAATTTATTAGCGTTGTGTAATTTTATTTTCTTATTTTTTTCTCTAGTTTTTTTTCACGCGATACGCGACACTCGATACTCGATACGCAATACGAAATATAGCTGTCAATAGTCAGTGAAAATGTCCCCTTTAAGGCAGTAAATCAGTCAGTGAAAATGTCCCCCTTTGGGGTTAAAAACTAAAATAAAGTATTTCTCTAAAGACGGATTAGTTTAAATCAAATTAGCTCATACCATCCGGGATCTGCCAGGGGGCGCCCCCTGGCAGATATGCTATCTACTTCCAACCTTTGGGGTCATAGATAGCGGCAACGAGTTCCCTATCACTTTCTTCGTAAGTGAAATGTTCTACACCGTTTCTCCAGGGATGGTCATCTTTAACCTTTATAATCCTTCTAACCCTATCTTTCTTAGCTATAAGCCTAACAGGTCTAACCGTCTTTCTTACTTGGTAAACACCACCCTTATATTCTACCCGCATACCGAATCTAGGGCTGGTCAATACGGTAATGGCAGCTTTATTAGGTATGGTTACTATCTTGTTATTTTTAATTACCTGGTATATTTGTCCTCCAAAAGAGAAAATAGAACCAGGGCATACTTTCCGAGTCTCTTTCCTACACAGTATATAATCTATATTAATATCTTTCCCTAAAGGCCGGTAAGCAGACTGGGGCTCTCGGGGGACTACCGCAAAACGAGCATTGAATCTTTTAATAAATCCCGGAAGGAAGGCATTTGCTTCTTTAATAGATTTAATGCCGGCAAGACGCAGTTCTAAGGCTAATCGATCCTGCAAGGTTTCCCAGAGCCTTTCGATACGACCTTTGGCCTGGGGAGAGTAGGCATAAATAATCCCCACGGAAAGCTCCTGCATAGCCCTGCCAAATTGGGTATAAACCAAAGTTTTACCCTCCAGTTCATCATAAATGGTAAGTCTGGTATTACTGGGTGCCTTAAATATAGTGTGCCGGTCTACATAAATACTGACCGGTAGACCATATTCTAAAATAGTCTGTCTTTTAACCTCAAAATAACCATTTAAGCATTCATTCTCACAGAAGCAAAGACCGGTTATATTCCCTCTGGCATCATCTATCGCCCCATGCAAAGAACATTTTATGCCGGGTATCCATTCATAAGGAGAGGCATCCATTTGTAGCAAGAGCCCCTCTTGAGGCTTACGTTCTCTGGTGCGGTGAGGTTTAGGCGGCCTGTGTTTTCTGGGGCTTTTGATACCTTTGGCTTTAAGGATTCTGGATACAGAAGACTGACTAATAGTAATACCTTCCTGTTCTCTCAAAAGTTCTGCCAGATGGGTATAATTTACTCCTTTATATTTATTTCTAGCAAGAAAAACAATTTCCTCTCTTCTCTCGCCAGGGATAGTATGCTTAGGTTTACGGCCTCTATTTTTGTGGATAACAAACACCTCGCCCTCTTTTTTAACACCTGCCTTTAGACGTTTTATCTGGCGTTCGCTGAGACTTAAAACCTCCGCAGCATCCCTGCTGGTCATCTTATCTTCAATTAGAGATTTGATGACATGAACTCTTACTAATTCTTTTTTGGTCATTAGATATCTCACCTTTTCCATAGTGACATTATTACTGATTAATTTTAAGGTGACAATATCACAGATTAATTACAAAATTGTTGATAGTGTAAAATTTTAGTAGGGGTTTTAAAGAAAAAGGTTTGCCAAGAGGTAAATAAAAAAGGTAGACTTACCTCAAGAACAAAAAGAAAAAGAATAAACATTCTTTTTCAAAAAAGGAGGTAAATCTACCCCATGGAAAACTTAGAAGTAACTATAAACTTACCGTGTCTTAAATTAAATATACCAGAAAAAGAAATAAATTTCCATACCCTGGAGAGAATAGTCTTCGACTTAAGCCGAAAGATCGGCCAAGAATTACTAGAAGAACTCTTACAGATAATAGATGATAAATTAAAAAAAGAAAGAAAAAGGGGGATATTATCCAATCACGGTAAAAGATTAAGGTATATGACTACCCTCTTGGGAGATATCACCTTCTACAAAAGGTTGTATCAGGACATAAGTGGTAAATACCTCTATCTCCTGGATGAAAAGTTAGGCCTTACCAAGAACCAGCGGGTAAGTAAGGCCTACCAAAAGATAGAAGGTCTCCTGGCCTTTGTGAGTGGTAGTTATCGTAAGGCCGAAGAACTTATCCGAGAATTTTATGGGGACAGTCCTAGTTTTGAGAGTATCAGAAGTCAAGCAATAAGGCAAGGAAAAAAGATCCTAAAAGAAGAGAAAGACCAGATAGACCAAGAGCTCATAAAAGCCTTAAGGCAGACCGAAGATGAATTAACCCCAGAGGCAGATAGTAGAATAGTCTATATAGAGGTAGATGGAACCGATATCCACCTCCAGCACGAAAAAAAGAAAAGAGCTGAACTTAAATTAGGGATTATCAGTAAAGGTAAAGAAAGAAGGTACAAGGAAGGATCAGGTGAGGCCAAAAAACTACAGGATAAATTTACCTATACCGGTATAGTCCAGGGTGATGAATTTATGTCCAACTTGGCTATCCTGGGAGAGAAGAGATTCCAGCTAAGCAAAGCAGAATTAGTCTTAATCGGAGGAGATGGAGCATCCTGGATAAAAGAGGGAGCCAAAAATTATTTTCCCAACTCCATCTATCAACTCTGTAAATTCCATCTGGAGCGTAAGTTAAAACAGACTCTCCCCTATCATAGAAAAATGCAAAAAGAAATAAGGAATCTGCTTAAAGAAGGAGAAATAGATAAAACCTTAAAAGAATTAGGCCAGGAGAAAAGCCTTAAACCGGAACACAAGAAAGATATAGAAGGATTGATGCACTACATCTACTACAATCAAGAAGGGGTAAATGCGGTAGATAGACTGAGGAAACAAGGAATCCCGGTAGAGGATCTAGGAGCGGTAGAAGGTAATATCGATAAGACCTTAGCCAACCGTTTCAAAAAGAGGGGGATGAGATGGACCAGACAAGGGGACTTAACCCTGGCTAAAATAGGAGAAAAGATCGTCAATAATGAATGGGATACCTGGTGGTCTATAGAAGCCGACCCGATAGGGCTAAAATTAGAATTAGAAAAGGTAGTCTCTCTTGATTTTGATAAAGGTAGTAACGATAAATACGATCATACTTATTCTCTTCCGGTGCTATCCGGACCCCATCAGGATAGGCCTTGGGTAAAATCATTAAAGAGATTAGTAAGTATAAATTAATTATCTGATATTTTAAGAAGAAGTTGGGTCCAAGATGGATAATATGTTTATTTTAGAAAATAGTTTAGTAGGATTATTATTTATTTTATACTAAATTTCATAAGGATCTGTTTTTCTTTTCGTGAATTAAAATCAAATAATTTCTTTGAGGTAAGAAAAGTCCCCACAAGTTCTTGACACCAACGATAGTTAAAAATTAGTATATAGTATCGAGCATATAGTATATAGTGAAGATGGTTACATGGTTACCTGGTTAATTGGTTAAGAAAAACAGAAGCCAAATACATATCTCGTATCTCGTATAAAATACA
>JAYEJO010000075.1:0-15593 GCA_034660595.1 Candidatus Caldatribacteriota bacterium | reverse complement strand
CTGTATCTTCCTGTAAGCGGTAAAAGGATCTTTCTCAGGTATTGCCTCATGAATACTTAAATATATGTTTTTTATAGATTCCTTACAGGCTTCTACTTCATTATTTGCCAGATACTCCAGGGCAAGTAACAGGTTGGTCTTAAAAATTTTGTTCTCCAGCTCATCGGTTAAAAATTCTCCGGGATAGGGGGAAAAATCTTTTGCTGTTACTGTCCGCATATTACTTACTTCGTATTGGGAATCAATTTTAGATTTTTCGTAAATAAATCTATAGATATCCTCTCTGGTCCTCTTCCAGATGGGATGGGTCTTTTTGGGAGGCAGATGTTTTATGCTTAATTTATTATCCAGGAAGAAATCAAAACCAAACATCTTGGCATTTATGAGATAATCGATATCTTCCCCTCTACATACCTGAGGGTCAAAAGGTACTATCTGATATAAATTTTTATGAATTACCATAGCCCCACCAAAGACAAAGGGGGTATGCTTAAGCCGGGGGCCGCAGCCGATTATCTTATCGAAGGCTTTGGACTTACTCCCAAACCTATTCCAATAAGTCATCCAGGGCTCCATACTGACATCATCATAATAATTTCCGTACTTATTTACATAATAGCCGGCTACCCCGTATACGGTTTCTCCATACACTCTTTTCCCGATAAATTCCCTGGCTATATCCATAAAATCAGGATTTTCAATAACTTCATCATCATCGATTAAAACAGTAACATCAGAATTAAGTATATGAGAAGCGAATATGCACATATTCCTGACATTGGCATAACCTTGTAAACTTAACAAAGAAAGCACATTCTCTTTTAATTGAGAATTTCTACCAAATCTTTTAATCTTCTTTAAAGTTTTTCGAGTAAATAAATAGGTTTCTACTTCCAGTTTTACCCCTTTAACTATCTTTCTTACTTTTTCTTCTGCTTCGTGTTCTATTTCCTTGTGGGTTGGGCAAATTAATATAACTAATTTAAAATCTTTCTTTTTTAAGATTTTCATGCTTTCCAGGGTCCGACCCAGGGTTCCTTCCGCATCAATAGGGGTGGCATGGTCATAGACAATATCCCCTTCTTTAAAACCAATCTCTTTTTTCCTCCCCCAATAAGTAGGGATAACTACTACAGTCCGCATAATTTTCTTTCTCCTTCTCCTTTATGTAAATAGTTTTTATTAAACTTATCTTCCCTTGGTTAAAGTACTGCTTCCTTATATATTTTTTCTACTTCCTTAATGGTATTTCCCCAGGAAAAATTATTAACCGCGTATTCGTGTGCCCGCTTTCTTCTTTCTTTTTTATCAGGCCTTACCAGCTCATTAATGATAGCTTCGGCTAGAGCAATATCATCCTCTACATCAACCAGGGCACCGATATCTTCTTTAATAAAATCAGGCAGCCCTCCCTGATTGGTACCTACTACCGGGGTCCCGCAGGCCAGTGCCTCTATGGCCACCAATCCAAAAGGTTCGCTCCGGGAAGGCACAGTACTTACATCAGCAATATTATATAGATCAACAAGCTGTTCCTGGTTTACATGTCCCAGGAAAAAAGTATTTTTTAGCTTTAAAAAATCTTTAAGTTTTATCAGCTCTTCATATAATACCCCATTACCGGCAATTAAGGTCATAACTTTTTCTTTCATCTGGTTTTCATATATTTTAGCAGCTTTTAATAATATGTCTACCCCTTTGAAATGGGCTAATTTCCCGGCAAAAGAAACAATATAATCCGGTATTTCACTTATACCAAACTTCTCTAAAGCTTCCTTTCGGGAAACATTTTTTACTTTAAAAAGTTTGGTATCATATCCGTTATAGACAATCGTTCTTTTCTCGTCTTCTATATGGTAGAGCTCCTTGGTTTCTCTGTCTACTTGTTTTGATATGGTAATAACTTTTCGAGCATTTTGCGCGCCCTTTAAGGCATAAGAATGATATCTTTTGTCCTGCTTAAATCCTTTCAAGTCTGTACCGTGCACTGTTACTACATAAGGAAGACCGGTCTTTTGGGCGGCATAAGGGGTAATCCAGATATGCTGGGCGTGAATAATATCGGGTTTAAATTTATCTGCCTCTTCTTGGGTAACCCTCACCATTATATCGATATAGTCTCTCATCTGCTTTTTATCTAATTGATAAAAAGTAGTATTGCTCCGGGGGTGGCTGGTAAAACAGGGAAAATTAAAATCAATTTCATAATCTTTATTGTTGTCACCCCTAAACATTATCGGTCTTGTTTCAAAAACTTCCGGGGGTACCTTCCGATTTTCCGGAAATATAACTTTAACCTTATGCCCGATTTCGGTTAATTCTTTGGCTAAATTTTTAGTGTAAACTCCGCTCCCTGAACCCTCCAGGGGGAAGTGATTGATTATTAATATTTTCATTTTTTACCCTCCCCATTTCTCTAATTTTTTGATAAAATCATTCCAGGCCCTCATGGTATTTTTATATTCGCTGATTACCCGTTCTAAATTATGGTAAGATATCTCCAGGGCTTCGGGTAAGATTAAAAATCTCTCATCATTAAGATAAGAGGCCACGGCTTTGGAGCCGATAATTATATTTTTCTTCTGTCTGTTTTTTATCTTTTCTATATCATTTCCTTGGAGCCAATTGAGAAAAGGGTTCCGTCCAATCCAGCCCAGACAGGTATAATAAAATCTATCTTTTATAGATTTATCTTTTTTTATATCCGGAATCTCAGGATAATTTCCAAAGGTATTGTGGAATATTTTGGTATCTATATCGATACATTTTTTATCACTCTTTTTTAATTTAATCCCCAAGAGGGTATCCTCTCCACGAGAGAGAACATACTCACCATTTACATTATACACTGTAGAAAAAAAAGGAGGTAGTTCTTTAAGGGCGCTTAGTTTAATTGCTACATTTCCTCCTAATATCTTATCTGTTTCAAATATTTTTCGCTTTTTATCATTATCTAAATTCAGACAATTATGTTGGTCAAAATTTCTTAAAAATTCATAAGCATCTTCTTTTTGCAAGCCGATAAATAATTCCTTCATCCCGGAAAAGCTCATGGGAGGGATAATGTAATAACCGGAGTAATCACTGGTGGTAATAATAACTTCTTCTTTCCTTAGATATTCTAAATGTCTTCCGATAAAATCTATCTCTTTTTCCTTTACTTCATCGTCTTCTTTTACCAATACTCTGGGATAGACATCAGTATCGATAAAAACTAATGCTTCTGAACCGCTTAATAAAGCCTTGATTAGGGCATAATTTCTGTTCAAGCCATAAGGCACTAATCCATGCTTTATTAAGGCAGGGCAATTGATTAAAATTTCTATATTTTCCGTAGATAAGCCCATCTTTATTAGCTGGCGCTTTATCTCCGGAGCATCATTTATCTTTACCAAAAAGACTTTGACCTTTTTCTCTAAACTTTCTACCAATTGAAAATCACAGCCATGGGAATACACAATTATTACACTGTAAATTTTGTGATTATATTTTGAAGCATTTTCTAAAAATTCATCTATGGGCTCTAAAAAATTAAAATCTTTTGTTATTACCCCTATTGATATTTTCACCAAAACACCCCCTTTTCTATTCTCTATTTTTATCTCCTATTTGCCTGTCTATTTCCTTCAGATAATTTACGTAAGCTGAGCCTAACCTGGTAATAGAGAAAGCATCCCCTTCCTCTTCCCGGATAAATTCTAAATCAAGGAGAGCGTCTATTATGGCCCCCCGTTCTTCTGGATCGGATATTTTAGGCTGCCATACATTATCAAATTCTTTTCGGTTTACCGATTTGGATTTACGAAGCCAGAATAAAACATATTTTGCATACAAGACCAGATAGGTATCAGCATAGAGAAATCGCCATCTAATGTTTTCTTTTTGCAATTTTCGAATATATTTAGCCATCTCTTCTTCTCTTAAGAAGGTGGAGTCTGCATCTTGAATTTCTTTATTTAATATATTGTCCTGTTTGGAATCATAATAATGGGTTAAATCGCCAATATTAATATCCGAAACTAAACCGAGAAATTGTTCTTGCCTTAACAGTTGAGAATCGTGTTGCCCTGATTTTTTAGCAGTAAAAAATTCTTCAAAGAACTTATAAATAGGCTTCTCAAATAATAATATGCTGAGAACCAGATACACCATTATTAAGGCGACCCAGGAATTGGTTATTTCTGCTAATGATGGTTTTACCGGCCACCAGACTAACAGAAGAATACTGGCTATCACAATTAATAAAATAAATAAAACAACCGCAAAGGTAATTTTGTGCATATTCAAAATTTCCTTTTTTCCTTTTAAACTAATTTTATACATTATCTTATTTACCTCCTTAATAAAAGAATTCGACAAAAAAGAAGAAATTCCTTTTTATTTTGAAAAAATATATATAAAATCTTGATTTTTAATAATTAACGATAAAACGATAACAATCTTTCGTTTTTACTTTTTCAATCTTCATACACCTAAAAAACCAAAAACAATTAGCAATTGAGCAAAAATATAGGTTATCATTATAGATGCCCAGCCTCTTGATAATTTAACTTTAAAATTACGAAAAGCTAATAGTGAATCAGAAGCTATAAAGAAAATTGAACCTACAAAGGGCAGCCAGAATGATAATCCTTTTAATGCCCAAATCCGGCTAAAACTGGCAAAACTCATTATAAGAATAACACTTAGATAAACAATCACCGGTACCTTCATAGAGCGAAGATAAGGATTGAGTTTTTTTAGAATAAATATCCCATACCAAATATAGGAGAGCAAAGAAAAATAAAACCATTTGGGAATACCGGATAAAAAAGAAGTAGTTTGCAGAAAGGCTATAGTGTAAAAAATATGTCCCATAAGAAAAGATAGTAACCCGGTTATAAAAAAGGTCTTTTTCTGAGACCATAATAAGAAAAAATCTCCCAAAAAACAGCAAATTAAAGCAGATAAAATCAACCAATTCAGGTTAACCACACTTATTATATAAAAAAGAGCAAGCAAAGGAACCAATAGTGTTTTAGTAAAATATCTTAATTTTATCTTATCATACTTTACAGCAAAAACATCTCCGACAGCAACAATAACAAAAAAAATCATTGTTAATACTCTTAGAGCCATATTTTTTTAACTCCGTTTTAGTATATCTCTTTTATATAAGATTCCACTACCCTTTTAATAATTTCTTTATTTTTATTAGTTTGCCTTAAACAGTAAATCGGTTTCTTGATTTCCACCTCAATTTTGTTTAAGCTTCTGATGAATTTTGCACCTCTCGGCAAAACTTTATCTGCTCCTTTAATCCTTATAGGAACAATAGGAACCCCTACTTTGGTAGCCAGATAAGCAGCTCCCGCTTTAATGGGTAAATCATCCTTTTGACGGTCAACTCCCCCTTCGGGGAAAATTCCCAAAACTCCGCCTCTATGTAATATTTTCAAGGCTTGTTTTATAGACTTAATATTATTTGTATTGTTTTCTCTATGAATCGGGATAGAATTAGCCATCCGTAATAAATAACCAAGCCAATTTATTTCAAAAAGATAAGCAGCAGCTACAAAAATTACTTTAGGCCTAACAGATATCCCCAGAATAATCGGGTCTAACAAACTCGAATGATTGGCTACAATAATAAACGGACCATTTTGGGGTATATTTTGTTGACCGGTTACTTTAAGCCTAAAAAGTAATTTAAAAATGATTAAAAATTTAATTTTGGCAATAATATAAAACAAAATAATCTACCCCATTATTTATCTTGGGTTTGTTCTAAAATCCAATCGCCTACTATTTTTAAAGCCACCGGTGAAATTGTTTCTTCAATTTTAGCATATTCAGCAGGCAATCCCGTTTGAGCAGTCTGAAATAAATGATTAAGATTAGGTAATTCTTTAATAGTATAATTCTGGTTTCCACCGGCCTTGAGAGCTTCTTCGATAGCACTAAGATTTTCTTTGGGAGGCACCTGGAGGTCTTTTTCTCCATTTATAACTAATACCGGACATTTCACTTTACTCAAAGTTGGTTTAGGATCATAAGTCAGGAAAAACTTAAGCCAGGGAGATAATAAGCTCTGAAGCTGAGCTTTAAGGAACACTTCCGGATCACCTATTTGTTCTTTTTTCTCATCACTCATTTTTTCCCAATCTTCCATAAACATCTGGCGAAGTCGTTCTTCGGCATTTTTTTTATCTTTTTCCTCTTTTATTACTGAAAATATCTTTTCATTAAACTGACGATTCTTAGCAATATCTTCTTCGCTAACCCCCATTGCCCTGTAAATTAAAGCACCCTGCAAATATAGAATTTCTTCTCCGGTTAATCCTGTCCCAGCCATTAATATTATAAAAGCTACATCAGGTGATTTTACCGCCACCATAGGAGCAATCAAACCACCTTCGCTATGACCGATGAGGCCGATCTGTACAGGATTAATTTCTTTTCGAGTCTTGAGATATTCTATTCCTGCTAATACATCAGACGCAAAATCTTCACTGGTAGCATGAGAAAAGTCCCCGGTAGATTCTCCCACTCCCCGATCATCTACTCTAAGAACTGCTATCCCCTGGCGAGTTAAATAATCTGCTAATACCAGGAAGGGACGATGGTTGTATATAGTTTCATTACGGTCCTGTGGCCCAGAACCGCTAATTAATAAAACTACCGGAAAAGGACCCTTTCCAGGTGGCAAAGTCAAAGTTCCTGCAAGTGTAATTCCTGCTTCCTTATTTTCATATACTATTTCTTCCTCTATATAAGGATAGGGTTTTTCTGGCACCTGAGGCCTAAGGATTTCCACTTCTTTATCTACCCGCTTAAGCGTAAGGGGAAAAGCGCCCCCTGACTGTCTCCACTCTCCTTCAATAACTAAAAAATCTTCACTGACTTTCCCCTCGTAAACACCTCCCACAGATTTTACATTTAGGCGTAAAGTATTATCTTTAAAAATAACTTCTTCCACGGGGATGCCAGTTACTCCCTGGTCTGGGCTATCCAAAGTCGCAGTCAGAGTACCATCCTGATTCTTAGAAATCTTAAATACAATCCTAAGCTCTATTCCGGGAACTTTTAGCTTGCCCTCCCAGATACCCTCAATGCTTATTTCAGAATTATTTTGCTGTTGAGCAAACCCTATCATACTAACACTACTTGCCATTATTAAAACAAGACAAATTAAACTACCAAACATAATTTTATAAATCTTTTTCATAATATCTTTTCTCCTTTTTATATTCATAAAATATGATTTTGTCAATAAATAGTTTTCCCACTCTTATTTTCTCTAAATCTGAGAAGAATCTTCTAATTACGAGCTAAATGCCACATCAAGTACCATCATTACTGTAAAACCTACCATTGCACCTAAAGTGGCTAAATCCGTATTTTTACCGCGTTGAGACTCAGGAATTAGCTCTTCAACTACTACAAAAATCATTGCTCCTGCAGCAAAAGACAGAGCATAGGGTAAGATAGGTTTTGCCATAATAACAGCAGCTGCTCCAATAACACTGGCAATAGGTTCTACTATTCCGGATAATTGTCCATACCAGAAACTTTTAAACCGAGACATTCCTTCGCCTCGAAGAGGTATGGAGATAACCAGGCCTTCTGGAAAATTTTGAATCCCTATACCTATCGCCAGAGCTATTGCTACCGGTAAAGTTGCGGAAGGGGAACCTGCAGCAACAGCTCCAAAAGCCACCCCTACAGCCAGGCCCTCAGGAATATTATGCAAGGTTACAGCAAGTATAAGTAAAGTACTACGCCGAAAGGATGTTTTAATACCTTCAGCTTCTTCTATCGGAAAGCCGAGATGAAGGTGAGGAAGTATTTTGTCAATCCCCCCTAAAAAAATACCTCCCAGAAGAAAACCCACCATTGGAGGAAACCATAGTGGAATATTCAAACCTTCAGACATCTCAATAGCCGGAGCTAATAGTGACCAGTAACTCGCGGCAATCATGACCCCCGCTGCAAAACCCAGCATAGTATCAAGAATTTTCCTATCTATCTCTTTGGTCATAAATACCATGGCAGCCCCCAGCGCAGTCAGTCCCCAGGTAAAAAGTCCTGCCAGTAGAGCTTGTTCTACAGGATGAAATTGTTGTAAAAAACCTACCATATTTCAACTCCCTTTTATCTTTAATAATCTAAGAGAATAGATTTTTATTTTTCACTTGATAGCTTCATTATTATGTCTTAAACTATTCTTTTTAATTTTTTGCCCTCTCTCGATTATTTTCTTTAATCCAGATGTTGAGCTACTTATTCTAAATTAGTTAATAACTATTGTATTTCTTTATTCTACAAAATAAGTAAAAATCCTCTTTTTATATAAAAGTTTTTGATCACTTATGTTAAGTTAGTGATAATATTAGTGTAAAAATAACTTCTTCTCTTTGTTTTGCTCTATACAGAGTTAAGAGAAAGTTGATAAAATTTTAAAGCAGATTGGAGATAGAAAAAATGAAAGGCTGCGAAGGGTGCCCAAGGTGTGCCCTCTAGCCTATCAATAATCTGATTGTGGCAACCGTCCCCGGCATCGCCACCCGGACAGTGCCATCCTGCATCTCCAGCGTCTCTAGGTCGCGCTCTCGTGCGTCACACAGAAAGGCTCTTATCACTTTGAAATGGGGGGCTGTAACCACCACCGGCGATTCTGGCAAAACAGGCGTATACAGGCGCACGACGACCCCTTCTCCCCGCGAGGCTGGCTTAATCGCTGTCACCCAAACATCTGTGGAGTCGGTCGTGATAACGGAATCGGCGAGGCCGCGCAGCGCTGTATCTCTGGAATCACTCCAGGGATTATTCGCAATGCCCCGCGCCATAAGATGAATATTGTTATCCCGCCAATCACCGTTTTGAGTGAACAAAAACGCATATTCAAAAGCATAGCTTTCGCGTTCGTGTCCGCTGGCCGGGTTACCGGGAATACCAATCAAGCCAAACACTTTTTCCCGTGTGGCGTTGCGCATCACAACCAGTTCAAGTTGACCGCCTGGCTGGTAAGAAATTGCCCCGGGCATTGGTTGTAAAATTGCAAGACCTCGCCCGGTATCATCATCCTGGAGATGGACAAAATGATGCAGCGGCCAGAAGGTGGGGTCATATATCCGCTTTGGCGGGCGAACGACAATCCCGCCGGGTGTATCCATCACCAGATTTTTTGAGGAGATGCCGGTCGCAAAACGAACAGTGACGGAATGTCCTTCAGCGGCTTTGCCTTCGATGCGACAGTATATCACAGGCGAGTCGTTGCTAAACCACATCAGGCGGCGGAGTGTCTCACCGTTAAGTTCGGCATTGCTAATGATTTCCAAACCATTATTGTGTTTGTGTACCTGCATTTGAATTTGTTGATGGCTGGCGCGCATAGACTCTTTCCAGATGCCCCCGGCAAACTCAAATCCCATGCGCCATAGGCCACCTGAATCACGATAACTGACCAGATCATTCGAGATGCCTGTTAGTAAAGGTATCTGCGCATCCTGAGATTGCAGATTGACGACTGCTCCGCCGACATCTTCAGCCAGCTCAATGTCATAGTACGCAGTCTTAATCTGAATCCTGCTATTTTTCCCGCTCCAGGTCAAAGATTTGGAGCACGTTGCTGTCACATCGGATACGGGCAGAGCGAAAGTAAAGCGATCTATGATCGCATCTACCGAATCAGCAGCCTGGATAAGCCAGGGGATTTGCTCTTCTGCGACGACCTTGTCTGGCGAGGTGCCGGTGATAAAGTCGTGATGATTCGAGACAGCCGCCTGCCACCAGGCATCTTTAAGGTCCTGAGAGATGGTCTTATAAGCCTTGCGATTTTCAGGCAAAAAGGACAGCTTCTCGGCCAGCAGCAGATTGTCGACCAGCTTGCGACACCGTCGCTTAAGGGTTGGGCGGGCCGTGTAAAAACCGGTCCAGTAGGGATTTGGATCAAGCTCCAACACAGGAAGTTTATCCTGATAAGATTCAATTAGTGTGAGATAATCGTCCATCCCGGCATTGACCGCCCAGACGCCGGTTGTCGAGTAGTGATTTTGATTGTATCGATCAAGTAGGGCAACAAGGTCGGGAATTGGCTCCACAAAATCGAAGCCAATGGGGCATAGCATATAGGGCGTGCGGCTGTAAGGCGAAAGCCGGGCAACATATTGCTTAATGCGATGCGCGATATGACCTTCAGATCGCGCGGGGAAGGCAACCCGGGCAAGATAGACGCGGCTCAAGCCAACAAAAGCGAGCATGTCCCCCTGTCCATAAGTAAAAGCATTCCAATGACATAACACTTGTGCGCCATTATGGTCGCGCCAGACAAAGTCAAGACTGTGCTCTTTAGTCAGCAACCGTTCAGCGCTTGAGCCTGATCTGGGAAATCGTTTGGATGATTCCAAATCACAGCCCATAAAATACATCCCATCGACACGAGTGATGGCAGTACGATCAAAACCGGCCGCTTTCAAAAGCGAGGGAAGTGTCGGCGTACAGCCGAAACTATCTGTAAAATAAGCCAGTTTTGGTTCCTGTTCCATCCCGTTCGCGCGCAACCATTCCTGGCCGATGAGAAGATCACGTAGGATTGCTTCCGCACTGGGCAACAACGTATCCGCGGTGGTGACGCCGCTGCTGGTTAGGCGCAATCGTCCTTCGTTGACCAGTTCGCGAATATTATCCCGCTGCGCAGGAGAGCGGTCCCAGTACAGGCGCAAGAAGAACATACACTCAATCGAATAGACGCGGCGCGATTCCTGATGTAATTCTTCGATAGCCCGGTCAAGGTTATGGCGAACAAATCGCTCGAAATATTCTTCAGATGTGAGCAGCCAATTGGGATCCCAATGACTCGACTCGGAAAAAATCAGTACTCGTTCCGCATCATCAGGGATACCTAAACGGCGGCGAAGTTGTTGATCGGCGGGTAGGGAAATCTGTTTCATTTTAGCTTTTTCCTCCATTTAATTGATCACGAAAAAGTGAGGTAAAATCTTTGTGGCAGATATCAAGCCACGACCCATCCTGCACATCCATATGTCCCCTTGTTTCCCTAATTGACCAAACGAGAGAATGTTTTTTCATAAATCTCAAGATCACTATCACTATAAAGGACAAATCTAATCTTTTTGACATGCCGGAGCTTTGAGATAATTTCTATAATTGTCCTGAATGCCACTTCTGCCGCTTCTTCAACGGGGTAACCAAATGCACCGGTAGAAATAGCAGGAAAGGCAATTGAGTCTATCTCGTACTCTTCGGCAAGCTTCAGGGCATTACGATAGCAATCTGCTAAAAGTTTATCTTCTGGCTTATCCAGACCAAAAACAGGCCCCAAGCAGTGAATTACATAATGATTGGGAAGATTATGCCCTCCGGTAATAACTGCTTCTCCCGGTTTAATAGGTGCTAAAGGACGGCATTCTTCTTCAAGTCCCGGACCGGCAGCGCGGTGAATGGCACCTGCTACACCTCCACCTATTCTAAGCTGAGCATTTGCTGCATTCACAATAGCAGTAACATCTGCCTGTGAAGCGATATTTCCCATCACACATTCAATTGTGACCTCTGATATTGTTTTTTTTATGATTGACATATCCTCCTTTTTGAGGCAATTTCATATAATGTTCTGCGGATAAGAGAGGTTGCCAAAAGCAATTTGGGGAAATCTTTGATTTTCATTTTACTTTTAAGTGAAAAATGTAAACAAACTCTCTTCCCTTCTGTAAGATGTATTTCTACTAAATTAATTAATCCATACCTTACCTTATATTTACTACAAAGATTGTGAAAATCCTCTTTTTATAAAAAAGTTTTTAAAAGATATATTGACAATAATATGTATATATGATAATATCGTCATATATACTGAAGGGGAAGCATTGAGGAATTACAATGAAACATAGATCGAAAATTTTCATTATAATCACGATATTTATGTTTTTTTATTTTACGCCGTTCAGTAGTTTTAAAATATCGAATGCCTTAATGGAATCTTTGTTAATGGCACAGGACTATGCTCGTCAGCACGTATTATTGTGCTTGATTCCCGCATTTTTTATTGCCGGAGCAATTGCTAATTTTATCAGTCAAAAAAATATAATAAAATACTTTGGAGCAAATGCAAATAAATTCTTAAGTTATACTGTTGCCTCTGTTTCCGGCACAATTTTAGCAGTCTGTTCCTGTACGATTTTACCGCTTTTCGCCGGAATTTATAAACGTGGTGCAGGAATAGGACCAGCGACCGCTTTTCTTTATTCCGGACCAGCTATAAATGTATTGGCAATTATTTTAACTGCTCGAGTATTAGGATTTGAATTGGGTTTAGCTCGCGCCATTGGAGCAATTATTTTCTCTATTGTAATCGGCTTGTCTATGCACTTTATCTTTTATGAAGACGAAAAAGAAAAAATTAAAGATAAAAACCTATTTACTGACAGTAACGCACAAGAAGAAAGACCCTTATGGCAAATAGCATTTTATTTTGCAACTCTGGTAGGGATATTAGTTTTTGCTAATTGGGGAAAAGATGAATCACTTAAAATTTGGCAAGTAATTTATAGTTCTAAGTGGTATATAACCGGTATTCTCTTAACTATTTTATTTTGGATGCTGGTTAAGTGGTTTAATAAGGAAGAACGAGCTCAATGGGTAAGTTCCAGTTGGGGTTTTGCTGAGCAGATATTGCCCCTTTTATTGGGAGGGGTTTTAGTGGCAGGTTTTTTATTGGGCAGGCCGGGAAGCGAAGCATTAATTCCAAAAATCTGGATTGGGAATTTAGTTGGGGGAAATAGCTTATGGTCAAATTTATTTGCCTCGGTAGTCGGAGCTTTTATGTATTTTGCTACCCTTACTGAGATTCCTATCTTACAAGGATTGTTAGGAGCAGGTATGGGCAAAGGCCCGGCTTTGGCTCTTTTACTTGCCGGTCCGGCTTTAAGCTTACCAAATATGTTAGTTATCAGAAGTATTTTAGGAACTAAAAAAACTCTGGTTTTCATTATTTTGGTAATAGTTATGGCAACATTTAGCGGAATGCTTTTCGGCCATTTTTTTTAAAAATACAGGAGGGATTTAAGATGAAAATTGAAATTTTAGGAACCGGTTGTCCGAAGTGCAAAAAACTAAACGAACTAACTGAAGAGGCAGTCAATGAACTTGGTGTTTCAGCAGAAATTATTAAAGTAACAGATATTAATAAAATTATCGATTGTGGAGTTATAGTAACCCCTGCTTTAGTTATTGATGGAGATGTAAAGGTGGCGGGCAAAATACCAGAGAAAGAAGAAATTATTAAATGGATTGAGGAGGAATTAAAAAAATGAGATTATTAGCGGAATTTTTTCCGGAATTTAGTAAAAAATTTGATGAGATTGATGAGCTTTATAAGGAGAAGCGCACTATTGATGAAAAAACCTATCAATTTATTTGTTTTGCCCTATCCATTAAAAATAGATCGGTTCCCTGTATAAAAAAGCATTTCAAAGGTGCATTAGAAGCGAGTGCCACGGTAAAAGAACTTGCTTATATTATGGCTTTGACTTTTCGAGAGAGTGCCGGAGGGGATGATTGCTGGATTCACGACGCATTAGGTGATTATAAAGAATTAATGAAAAGCAATATTAAGTGCTGCCCAAAATAAGATAAAAAATTACAATTTTAAAGAAATAAAAATGACCTAATTTTAATATATAGAAATTAGGTCATTTTTTAAAATAATTTTTCTGCTTACCAGAGAAAGCATTTTTTAAATGGTCGGGGCGAGAGGATTTGAACCTCCGACCTCTTGATCCCGAACCAAGCGCGCTTCCAAACTGCGCTACGCCCCGAAAAACACAATTGAATTATATCATAATCAATTAGTTGAGGCTACTAATTTTACCTAATTTATTATAGTTATCTTAATTGGTTTATTAATTTTAACTTGCTGGCAATGAAGGAAGCAGCAATTATTTTTAGAATATCACCGGGTAAAAAGGGGAACATTCCTACCATTAAAGCTTTTTTTACTCCTATGCCTGTAACTAAAGATAGTTGAGTTATGCCAGTTATATAAATAATTGCCATTCCGGATAAACCGGCCAAGAAATAATAAAAAAAATTCTTTTCTTTTTTTGCTTCTATTATCTTACCAATAACATAAGCGGAAATTATAAACCCGAATAAAAACCCCCCGGTTGGCCCAAATAAAATACCAATCCCGGCTTTAAAACCGGCAAAAACCGGTAGACCTATAACTCCCAACATCACATAAATTATCTGGCTTGATGCTCCCATAACGCTTCCCAGGGTCATAGCAGCCAGAAGAGTAAACAAAGTCTGCAAGGTAAGAGGGACAGGATAAAGGGGAATCGAAATGAATGCTCCCACTGCAGTTAAGGCAGCAAATAAAGAGATTAAAGTCATCTGACGAATATTTATTTTTGACACTTTTAAATCCTCCGATTTTCTGATAAATTATTGTTAACCAAAATAATATCTTAAGTTAACGATAATGTCAAAAAAATTTTATCTTAAAACAAATTTAACTGTTCTGAACTGATAGGATAATTTCCTTTGTAAATATTCCCCAGATGGGCGTCTATAGCAATTTCATCACCTGTTCGAAACTCTGTCTTCTTATTGATAATACACCTTTTTTCTTTTTCTATTACTACTAATTGTCTACAATTTACTATACAGGTTTTCCCTAATTGAGCGGCTGTAACCGCTGCATGAGAAGTGACTCCCCCTCGAGCAGTCAATAACCCATCACATTCGAAAATCATTGCTATATCATCAGGAACTGTATCGGGCCGAATTAATATTTTATTTTTTTGAGGATATTTTTCCGCAAGTATTTCTAAATCTTCCGTGTCAAAAGCAACAATCCCATTCATTGCTCCCCTTCCAATTCCAATTCCCGAACCTGCTAAATGTGTATGTATTGCCGGATCCGTAAAAACTGGTATCGTCTCCTTATCTTGTAAATTATAATTTCTGGTTTGCAAGATATATAAATCTTTTTTACTCTTTGATTTAAAAGTAAATTCAATCTCTTGATGTTCATATCCTCTTTTATAAACTAATTCCTTAGCTAACCGTAGCAGTTCCTGGTAAATCTCGGGAAATTGCTCTTCTAAAGAATTGCCTCTTAAGCGGGGAGATTTTCTATTTTGAAATTCAGAAACAGGCAGAGTATGGACTAATCCAGATACTATATCTTCCCCCTGGCTGCGTCTGCTAAAATCACCATATAAAACAATTTCAGAGCTTTTTTCGAAAGGGACCTTGGTAAAAATCACGCCTGTACCGGATTCAGAATTAATATTGCCAAAAACCATTTCTTGCACTATTACCGCTGTTCCCCATTCTTCGGCAATTTGTAGTTTTTTTCGGTAGATCTGAGCTCTTTCATTATACCAGGATTGGAATACAAAAATAATTGCCTGTATTAATTGCTCAAAGAGGCGTTCTTCAAACTTAACTCTATTCTCCCTCAACAGATCTTTATAAGATAAGGCAATGGCTTTCATTTGTTCATTGCTAAAAGTTTTCTTTTCTTTTACTTTGTAAAGTTCTTTAAAATTTACTATGATTTTATCAAATTCATCTCGCATAATTCC
>JAYEJO010000074.1:0-3990 GCA_034660595.1 Candidatus Caldatribacteriota bacterium | reverse complement strand
GCCCTTGACATTGGACATAGCATTATTTGAAAGCCCTTCATGAGTTATGTCCAATGTCAAGGGCTGACCCCAAAAAGGAGAAGATAATAGTGAGAGAGATTTTAGAAAAGATTTTAGAAAACAAAAAGAACAGTGCAGATTATATCGAGATAAGAGCGGAAAAAAAAGAAGTTACTACCATCCATTTTCAGGGGAAGAAGTTAGAAAAGATAAATTGTTCCCAGCAGACAGGGGGAAATGTTCGTGTCCTGGTAAAAGGGGGATGGGGCTTTGTTTCCTTTAATCAGCTTAATGATTTAGAAGAGAAAGTTGGAGAGGCAATAGAAGTGGCGAGTTTGTTTGGCAAAGAAGAGAGCAAATTTGCCGTTATTTCGCCAGTTGTGGAAATAATTAAGCGGGAATTAGATAAGGATTTCCGTGAGATAAGTTTAAGAGAAAAGAAAAATTTAATGGAAAATTATAATAATATAATTATGAAATCTAATCCCCAGATCCAATCCTCTAATGTAATCTATACCGACAGATTTTCTACTACTTATTTTGCCAATTCGGAAGGTAGTTATATCGAACAGGAAAAGCCGTTTTTAAGTGCGCGCTTTACAGCCATAGCCCGAGAGGGGGACAATGTTCAGCTGGCCAGTGAAAGTGTTGGAACTACCAAGGGTTTTAAAATAATGGAAAAAATTTCTACTAAAGCACAAAAAGCAGCCTTTCGGGCAGTCAATCTTCTTAAGGCACAGCCGGTAGAAGGTGGGGAATATACGGTTATCTTAGACCAGATATTAGGCGGGGTTTTTATCCATGAAGCCTTTGGACATCTTAGCGAAGCTGATTTTCTATATGAAGACGAGAGGATGAGCGGTTTAATGAAATTAGGGAAGAAGTTTGGCTCACCTAAACTTAATGTAGTTGATGATGGTTCTATCCCGGATTTATTAGGTTCTGCCAAATATGATGATGAAGGGGTTAGAACCAGGAAAAATTATCTGATAAAAGAGGGAATCCTAACAGGTAGACTCCATTCGCGGGAAACTGCTGCTAAAATGGGGGAAGAACCCACCGGAAACGCCCGCGCCCTTAATTATCGGTTCAAACCGATTGTTCGAATGACCAATACTTATATTGAAAATGGAGAAGTTCCTTTTAAAGAGTTGTTATCCGGAATAAAAAAAGGAATTTATGCCAAGGACTGCTATGGGGGGATGACTACTTTTGAGATGTTTACTTTTAGTGCCGGGGAAGGTTATATGATAAGAGATGGGGAGATTACTGAGCCGGTTAAAGATGTAGTTTTAAGTGGGAATTTATTTACCACCCTTCTTAATATTGAGGGGGTAGGAAATGATTTGAAGATGATTGAATCCGGTGGGGGATGCGGGAAAGCGGGGCAAGGCCCTCTGCCTGTTTCTTTCGGTAGCCCCCATCTCAGGATAAAAAAAGTAGTAGTGGGAGGTAAGTAAGATGGAAAAATTGTTACAGCAGGCTTGCAAAAAAGTAGATTCAGCTGAACTATTTAAAGTAAAGAGCAAGACTGTCCCGGTAAATTTTGAAGTAAACAGATTAAAATCCATCGATATTTCTGAGAGCGAGGGGAAGGCATTACGCGTAATAAATAAGGGCAGGATAGGGTTTTCTTCGTTTACCGGGAGTGAAGATTTTGATTTAATGGTTGAAAAAGCAGCAGCGACCTCTGAATTTGGTTCAGAAGCTTCTTTTGATTTTCCAGAGGAACTTAAAGGAGGGGGGAAAGAAAAGAAAAATGTAAATATATATGACAGAAAAGTAGAAGATAAAAGTATAGAAGAGATGGTTAAAATTGGTGAAGATATTTTAGGAAGAGTAAAAGATTTTGACCGAAAATTACGTTGTGATGTCACTGTTTTAAAAAATTATAGTGAGATAGAATATGGTAACTCCCGGGGAGGTTTTTTTTCTTATAACAAAACTACAATTGCTTATTCGATGATGGCTCAAAAAATAAAAAATCAAGATATGTTGATGGTTTACTCTTCTATTGAATCGGGAAAAGACAACCTTGAGGTTGAAGAATTAACCTCTGAGATAATTGAAAATTTAGAATGGGGGGAGAAGATTGTCCCTGTGGAAAGCGGGAAGATGCCGGTTATCTTTACTCCCAAGGCAGCGTTGGTTCTAATTCTTCCCATAATCAGTGGTTTAAACGGGAAGATGGTCTTGAAGAAAATTTCACCTTTGGCTGCCCAGAAAAATAAGAAATTGTGGAGTGATTTGTTAACTCTTCATAGTGACGGCACTATAAATTTTGCTGCAGGAAGTGCTCCTTTTGATGACGAAGGAGTAGAAATGAAACGAGTTCCTTTGGTAAAAAAGGGAAAGATTAAGAATTTTTATTATGATTTACAAACAGCGGGAATAGCCGGAGTTGAGAGTACCGGAAATGGTTTAAGAGTCGGCTCACAAAGTGAACCTGTTCCCGGGATAAGTAATCTGGTAATGGAGGAAGGAAAAGTATCGTTTTCCGAAATGATTAAAGATATAAAAGAAGGGATAATCATCGACCAGGTTCTTGGCCTGGGGCAGGGAAATATAATAAGCGGAGCCTTCTCTAATAATGTTCAGTTGGGTTACAAGATAGAAAAAGGCAAAATAGTAGGCCGGGTTAAAGATGTGATGATTGCCGGTAATGCCATAGAAGAACTAAAAAATATAGTTGCTTTAGGAAATAAAGCGAAATGGGTAGAAGGCAAATACAAATTCCCTCATATCTATCTAAAATCTCTATCTGTTTCTGCTAAAAAATAATTAAAGACTTATTTAGTCCAGACGTAATAATGGGGACGGTTCTATTTTTTATAAGAGGAATTAAAATTTATTAGGAGATATCTATGCCTAGAATAAAAAGAATATATTTAGAAGAAGGAATTTTTCACATATTAGCAAGAGGAAATAATAAACAATGGTTGTTTAAAGATAAGTCAGATTTTAAATATTATCTAGATATTCTTAAGCGACTTAAGAAAGAGCAGCCCTTTTTATTGTATCATTATATTTTAATGAATAATCATGTACATTTATTGATTGAAACGAATCAAAAAACAGAGCTATCTAAATTAATGAAAAGAATAAATCTTTTGTATTATAACCATTATAGGAGAAAATATAATTATGCGGGACATTTTTGGCAAGATCGCTTTAAAAGCATATTAGTGTCAAAGGATGAATATTTATTAGCTTGCGGTTTGTATATAGAAGGAAATCCTATTAGAGCAGGATTAGTAAAGAAAGCAGAGGATTATCCCTATTCAAGTTTTAAATATTATGCTTATGGTGATTCAGATGGATTAATAGACAGAGATCCCTTTTATGATAATTTAGGTAAAGATAACAGTGAAAGACAAAAGGAATACCAGAAGCTAATATTACAGAGGAATAATCGAATTAATAAGCACGTACTGAATAATTTTTTTCTTGGAAATAGAAAATTTATTACCGAAATGGAAAGGAAGTTTGAAGTATGTAATCTCCAAAATAGGAGAGGAAGACCGAAAGATGTGGAGAAAACCATTAAATAGAACCGTCCCCATTTTAACCAGGCCTGAAGAAATAGTAAATAATGAGAGAGTTTTGTATGCCGGGAATCATTACCTGAGCGTACCCATTATTGATTGTCAAAATGGTGCAATAAAAAATATAAATGTGGTATCTCTTTCTAATAAAGCTTTGATAGAGTTAAAAGGGGAAGCAAATTTATTTACACCACATTTTTACCAAAAAGGAAAAGAAATTGAAATAGAAAAAATAAATGTCTCTAAAGAACAGTATTATTTACCCCGTTTGGACTTCTTTTTGAAAGGCGGCATAAGGGTAACCGGAAGAATATTTACCGACCTTAAGGAAAAGGGCTTAATCTATAGTTTTGAAAGTTCAGAAGAAATTGATATTTCTTTATTTTTTGATTTAAAAGATGTATGTTTATTACGATTCGATTCTCATAAGATAGACACTAAAAAG
>JAYEJO010000073.1:0-15685 GCA_034660595.1 Candidatus Caldatribacteriota bacterium | reverse complement strand
CATATTATAGAAGGGCTCAAACTGTAAAATGTTGGATTGAATGGATTTTAAATTTACCAAGATAATTTAGATTTTAAAAATATTTTGTGGAATACTTAATATACATGACAGGGGACAGGTATATTAGCTTAATAATTCGGCAAGTTTTAGCAGAAAACCTATAATAGGATCTGAGGGGTTTCTTAAACATATGGTTGAGGCTTTAGATATTATGATTATAGATAGACGTCCTAAAGTAAGACCTCGTAAAATGGAAAGCTAAGCCAATAAAAGAATTAGGATGTGTCAATATTTTAATTAAAAAAATTGAGGGGAAAGAGGAAAAGTGATATTGCAAGACCTGACCCTATTAGATTTCAGGTGGGCAAGAATTAACTAACAAAATTAAAACGAAAATAATTAATTCAGTAAAAAATGAACTATTTTTTAATTATTTCGAAAAAACTCACATTGAAAATTCTAAAAAGGCTTTTTTGCACGGGGAGAACCCAAAAGAATATAAATATATAATTGATACTCCGCAATATTTGGATAGGGAATGGGAAAATATAGCAAAGGAATGTGGGATACAACAAATTGACATAATAAAGATATCAGCAAATAGGCCAGGTATTGAATTAGCGATGTTGTTAGTGGTTGTATCATGGACTTATTAAGAAAGACAGAGGATATAAAATTAATTTATCAGGAGTGTATAAAGCCTAAAATGTGGGATATGACATCACAGGAATGTCCGAATCCAAACTTCATTTTTTTCCCAGATTTTAGCGGTGAAGAAATAAAAGAAATGAATATTTTTAGATAATATAAAATAAATAGGGCCACTTCCCATATTCTTAGATAATTAATATACAAGGGAAGGTGTGCCAAGTCAATAATTCATTAACTTTAAAATGTTTTTTATGATTTAATATTTCTGCCGGCTAAACAAACATTAGCAGAAAAATAAAAAGGAGAAATCTAAGATATTATGGGACATCATTACATTCCACAATATTATCTAAAAGGTTTTGCCTCTCCAAGCGATGACATAATTTGGGTTTATGAAAAGGGTGGTTCATTAAAATTTCCAGCAAATATAAAAAAAATTGCACAAAAAACTAATTATTATTCCCCAGAAGTAGAGAGATATTTAACAAAAGAAATTGAAAACCCATCAAATTCTGTTATAAAGAAGATAAGAGACCGCAAGCAATTAACCCAATCTGAAAAAGTAAAATTGGCTATCTACATGGTGGTTATGCTCAAAAGAGTGCCTCAAAGTAAAATTCGTATGAAAAAGATGGCACCAGCTGTTGCTCAATCACTCCAGCAGAAGTGGGATAAAAAGATATCAAAATCGATCTTAGAAAATCCATCACAAACAGATTTATTTGAAAAAGGCAGAGCGGACATTAAAGCTTATCTTGAAAAATATTTAAAAAATATTCCCAAGGATCTTTGGTTGGAACTCATTACTCCAGAAAAAACACCAAATATTGTAAAAGTTATACCTCAAATGACATGGCTATTTCTCACATGTGAAAAATTTTCAGCCTTCCTAACATGCGATAATCCAGTTTTTTATTTTCAAAGTATTGGGATAGGTAAACCAGAATCAGAAATAACATTTCCCATTTCAAGTAATATTGTTTTATGGGCAACCTGGAGGAGTGATATACGGGAAGGATATTTACCAATAAAAAATCAAGCGATTAAAGAAATAAACCGTAGGACGGCAACAAATGCTACCCGCTTTATATATCATGCAAGAGATGAGGATTGGATTCCAAGATTTATTAATAAACAAGAACATCAACTTAATTTATTCGGTAATTTTTAGCGGTAAACCTATGGGGTCTGAGGAGTTTTTTAACTAGATAGTTGAAACTTTAAATATTACTAAAGATAGACATCCTAAAGGAAGACTTCGTAAAATGGGAAGCTAAACAATAGAAAAAAGAGGATGAATACCCATTTATTTGTTAATTCTTTTTATTAAGATCGGTTACTATATAATCTTAAGGGAGAAACAATGATTAACTGGACAGAAATATTTTGGACATCTACGGTGACCATTGTGGGGGGAGTATTAATTTTTTGTGTAAGCCAAATAATATTAAAATTCTATATTGAATCAATTCAAAAATTAGATGAATGTAGAGGCAAGATATGCGATATTTTAATATTCCATAGAAATGTATATTTAAACCCAAGTACTTTCAGTAAAGAAAAAGAAATTGAAGTTTCTAAAAAAATAAGGGAAATAGCTTCAATATTATTGGCAAAAACAACAATTGTAAAAAACTATAATTTTCTAGAAAAATGTAATATTGTACCTTGCAAAAAAGATATTCTTTTAGCGCATAAAAATCTAATTGGTTTATCTAATTCAATTCCAGGAAATAAAAAACAAGATATTCAATTTATCATAAAGAATAATAGACAAATGGAACAAGAGATTAAGAAAGCTTTGAAAATCAGTTTTTGAGTAAATAAGATGTATTACAAAGAATAGGGTGTGAAAAAAACTGTTGCACAAGATCAATAGTCCGGTAACTTTTGGGTTGTCCTGGAAGAAAAGAGGAGAGAAATAATAAAAGAGTGGATTAAATCCAGAAGGATTGAAGATATAAATAGTAGGTAAATTAGGAATCAGAAAAAGGTTATTAAAAATAAAGGAGCATTTAAGAAAATGAAAAGGGAATATTTTTTTGTAATTTTGTTCTTATTAGTAGTAACTGTGCTTTTAGTGAGTTGTGGTGGGGAGAATAAAGAAATTTTAAAATACAGCGTTACAGAAAAAGAAGACACAAGCTATCTAAACACTCCAAGAATGGTATATAGAATAATTCTTGAGGTTGATAAATTGCCTTCAGATAAAGAAATGGAAAAAACAGCAATCGATATTTGGAAAAAAGGAAATAAAAACTGGAAAGAATTTACGGTTTTTATGTATCTACCCGAAATGGATACAAAATCGTTAGCATATGGAATTGGAGAATTTAACCAAAACGGACTAACAGAATTTAAGAAAAATGAATATGCGTTAATTGAAACCAAATGGGAAGTTACGGAAACAAAAACAATAGAAAATAAAATTCAATCTCCAAAAGCAAAGGAATACAAGATTGAACTTTCTGTAATAAATGAAGGAGAGAGAAAAGTTAAAATAAATATTGACACAAATTTTCCGGATGGCACTAATTTACACATTTGGGTTAAACGTATATATTATCAGGGAGGAAATCTTAGCGAAAAATATGCTGGAGAGATATTTGCCAAAGATGTAAGTGTAAAAAACGGGAAAATTGAATTGCTAATTGATATTGATGATTCAGGTTGGTATAACGAATACTACAGAAAAGCAGAAGAGTATAAGGATATTATTGATATGCCGGGAGTAACACATACATCTAAGGAAATAGAAATCTCTGTGCTATTTACCCCCAAAAGAGATCAACCAAAGGATATCCTCGAAATTTTAGGTTATAATGGGGAATTTATAAAGGGACCGGGGGTAGATGAATCAGGCAATTTCAACACATACCGAGTATCTACTTCTTTGGAGATTCCTTTCCAGAAATAAAAAAAAGAAAGGCTATATAATTAAAATTAAATAAATAGGGAAGTTGTACCGATTCAATAATTCGATAATTTTTAACGAACAACCTTTAGGATCTGGGGAGTTTCTTAATCATATGATTGAGGTTTTAGGTATTACTATAGATAGACATACTAAAGGAAAACCTCGTAAAATGGAAAGCTAAACCATATAAAAAATAAGATGTTTGCCTATCTTAATTAAAAAATTGAGGGAGAAGGGGAAAGGAGCTTATTTTAATTTAGATATGATTGATGAAAAACTTCTTATAGAGATAAGAAAAATGGCAGATTCTTCAGACTGGGAAGTTCGGGAAGATGCGGCAGGGGAGATGAAGAGAATAAATGATGAATCTTTCCCGGAATATTTTCCTATCTGGAAAAAATGGGCAAAAGACCAAAATCCCAATATCAGACGTGCAGTAGAAGTAGGTTTATTGAGGATTAAGAAAGAATTTGTCTTACCTGCCTTAGATTTGCTTGAAGTTTTAATTTACGACAACCATGTCTATGTGAGAAAAAATTGTGGTCCTTTTGCATTATCACATGTGGGATACAAATCTCCAAAAGAAGCATTTCAAAAGCTAAGAGAATGGACGAAAATTGACAATAAAAATGTTCGTTGGAATATTGCTATGTGTTTGGGAGCCTGGTTTGGCCAGTCTTATCCGGGTGAATCCCTAAAATTGCTAAAAATCCTGGCAAAAGATAAAGAAAAATTTGTCTGGCGAGCCGCAGCATCTTCTATGGTCAAACTGATTCGAAAACACCCGGAATTAAAACAAGAAATATTTTCTTGGGAAGATTGTGAAGCATCCCTGAATGTTGTTAAGAAATATGTTAAATGACCTTCGATGACCTAAACCTGATGTGTTCGAATCACTTAGTAACCCTCGGATAAATTGGGGTAATAAATAGGGACGGGGGATGTACCAAGTTAATAATTCGGTAACTTTTAGCGGAAGAGCGCCAAGAAGCTCTATATTTCTTACAGGGTGAGAGTCCCTGTTGGGTAAGGTCTAGCCAACCACCCATACCGCGTGTTGCACCAAAATGGGTAACCATTAGATGAAGCGTACACAGGGAAACAGATAGGCCATAGGGAGGACCGTACTTCCTAAAAGTGAATTATACAGCCTCGTAAATAAAGATTAATGCAGATGGCGACGTCGTTTCCGTAACAGAAGCCTATACAAGAGAATCGCATATGGTAAGATTCTAAGAGGGTCTGCCAGGGTCTTGGCACATGGCATATCTGTAGAGAGATATATGAGAACTTGGGAGACCCTATAAGCTCCTTACCATAAGGTTAAGTCTACCCGATGAAAAGAGAGGGTGACTGATGCAAACCTCCCTGCAGGGAATAGCAAAGAAGGCAATACTAATTTGTCTTTTACGGAAGCGAGTATTTCTGAAGAGCCCAGTGCGGTAGTTCCGCACGCTGGAATCTGTGCGGGGGCAGTCAAGTAACTGGCTGTCCTACCGTGACAAATGTGGGGGCTGAGTGAGTTTCTCAATCGGATGTATCCCTACTTCCCAAAGACGATAAATTATACTATGAATGCAAATTGTATTCTATGAGGACACTTTTTGCAATATAAATATAATAATTACTTGATAATATTATATTATTAATGTAAAATGTGGCTTAGGAGGACACGATATGCGTCTTAATAATAATAAATTAAAAACACTTGGACCTCAAGCTGCTCATTTGGTTATCACACTTTATGAGCAAAATAAGCCTATATTTCGCCTAAAGGAAGTACAAAAAATTCTTCATTCAGATGAAGCCTCCTCGCGCAATTTTGCCCGCAAGCTTGTAAATAGAGGAGTTGCTGCACGTTTAAAACCAGGACTTTTTATTTTAGTACCGTTCGAGCTGGGGAAAGAAGCCGAGTATATAGGGAACCCATTCGTTGTGGCTCGTGAAATTATGGGTGGGAAAGATTACTTTCTCTCCCATGCTACAGCTATGGAAATTCATGGAGGGGTTACTCAGCCTCAATTAGTTGTTTATGTAACGACCTTGAAACCGTGCAGGTCTATTACTACACTGGGTATTGAATTTAGATTTATCCATAGCCAGAAGAAATATTTCTTTGGTATAAGTGACCACTGGGTAACAAAACAAGAGAAAGTAAAAGTTAGTGATCTTGAACGAACAATTATTGATGGTCTTAAGCAACCGGAATATTGCGGTGGTCTGACGGAAGTAGCCAAAGGACTTTGGATGCGTCACCAGGATGTAAATATGAACCGACTTATCAGTTATGCAATAAAGATGAGTGTAGGTGCTGTTATCCGTAGACTTGGATTTTTACTTGAACTTTATAAAATCGGTACTTCTGAAGATTGGGAAATCCTTTCTTCACATTTAACAGAAACTTATGTGCGGTTAGATCCGCTTTTGACCTCTGAAGGAAAATTCCTGCGAAAGTGGAGACTCCAGCTTAATGTATCTCCCGAAGAACTTCTATCTGTAGTGAGGACATAGCCAATGATACCCCAGCGAAATCTTTCATTACTCTCTAATCGACTCGCACGAAAAGGGGGTCGACGTGTTCCGGAGGCAGTTCTCGAGCATGACTATTGTCTCTCTTGGTTTTTAATAGGATTATCCCATAGTCCTCTTAAGAATATTCTCCTATTCAAAAGAGGTACATGCATTAAGAAGTGTTACTTTCCCGACTATCGTTTTTCAGAAGATCTTGATTTTACTCTAACAGAAGAGACTACCTTTAAGAATATCCAGAAGAATCTTGATATTGCCTTTAAGCATATATATTTATCCTCAGGCATCAAACTAAATTTTCACCATTACGATCGTCATACCCATGAAAACACTTACACTTTTTTCCTGGGGTACGAAGGGCCCCTACCCGGTGTTTCTGGTAAGGAAATCAAGGTAGATATTACAATAAGGGAAAAAATTATTTATCCTGTCGAAGAGAAAATAATCCTCCGGGGATACGAAGAATATGAAGATCTACCTGAGGATGCGGTGATTCGCACCTATTCTATTAACGAAATAGCTGTAGAGAAAGTTGTTGCTTTACTAGATAGAGCGCGCAACGAACCGCGAGACCTTTATGATATATGGTATCTGACTTCTAATCAGCATGTGGATATTGCTGAGTTGATTGAAGCTATTGAAGAGAAGTTGGAATTCCGAGGGAAAAAATTAACCGATGTAAGAGAAGAATTTTTACGAAAAGAAACCCGGTTTAAAAAACTTTGGAAAATACGTCTTTCTTCTCAGATGACATCCATTCCTGAATTTAGCCAAGTTTATCGAGAGGTACAGCGAAAGTTTAGGCAAGCAGGATTGTTGAAGCAAAGATAAATTTGATTTAGCCATAATAAATAGGGAAGGGGTGCCGGGTCAATAATTCAGTAATTTTTAAAAGATAAGAATCATGGGGACATTCTTCTTTTGTAATCCCGCACTTATGTATTTTTCTATTTCTAGTATTGTTTTTTATTAACGCTTATTCACTATTCACTTGCTACTAATTTATCTTGCAACCGTAACCCGTAACTCGAAACCTGTGTATCTTGCACTTAAAGCCTGAACCTATACGCTAAACGCTGCACGCTATACGCTAGTATGAGCAAAGCGTGTCCCTTATATAATTATTTTTCCAAAAAAAGGAGGATTTTTAATAAAAATGTAGTATAATAAATTAGCAATATTTGAAAAATTTAGCCGCCTACTTTTTTAAAATAAAATACTATAAAATTATTAAAAATACATTGCAATTATTGTATTTAATAAGCTCCAGGAAAAGTATTCACTAAATCCCGATTTAAACTTACAAATACTATCAGAATTCCATCCATAAATCTTCCAATAATCCCATTCAAAAAATATCAATTCTGTCGAAAGAGATATTTTAAAAAAGAAAAGTTTTATATATATGACAAGAGACCGTTCCTTGACACGTTTTTATTGCCCTTTTAGCATATTTTAAGAAATTATAGTATGTCCAAGATGAAGCTCTGACCCACTTGTATTTTGTATTTTTAAATTATTGTATAGATGTAATTTAAAAAATGAGGTGTTATTCATGAATAAATCAACATTTTGGATAACTTTAATAGTTCTTTTAACAATTTTTTCATTATCTTCATATGCCAAAGTTACCTTAGATGAAACTAAAATGTATTTAAAAACAACGCCAATAGATTATATTACAAGAGGAGAAGATTTCACTTATAATAGCTGGATTAACAAATATGAAATAAAAAGAAAAAATTATCAGGTAGAAAATTCATCGATAAAATCTAAAATAATTATCGGCGATAAAATAGGGGATTATATTGAATATGATCCCCAAAAAGATGTAAAAAATATATCAATTAATTTAGAAAAAATAAATAAAATACGTAACCAAGGCGATATTATAGGGATGTTTGTAGAAAAAGGTAAGCTATATGTTGTTATTGAAGAAATTAAATTATCGGATAAGGAGATTAAATATATAAGATATCCTGAAGATATTACAATATTAATAAGAGGTATTTTTGTTAGCCCAGATCATTGTATTTGGCAAACAATAGATCCACCGCCCAATCAATATGATTGGGATAAATACGGTTTGGTTTATTATGGGGGAATGGTAGAGAATACCCATGTCGGCATGGTAATGTTTGAATCTGATAGAATTATGAAATGTTTATCTGGTGGTTACGATAATCGTTCAGGCAGGCCCATTACTCTTTCAACGGGATATAAATCTGAATGGAATTATATGCCAAAAATATCCTTTGATAATCAATCTTCCATTGAAAAAGAAGAATGGCATCGTTTTTGGTTTACTACAAAGGATACAATAGTACAATTTGATCCTGATACAAAAGCTGTTAAAATGGTTGGAAATCCTTTATCAGTTAAAACTGAAAGGATGGAAATGATTGGGGGAAAATTAGAAAGTACTTTTGATCCTGACTATAACTCTTCTTCTTATAAATGGACCAAGCATTTTGAAAATAATCTTCTTTCCTATGCTAAATATTACCCGGTTTTATATGAATTGCACGAACTTTCCCGTTGGACCGCCCTACTTAACGCACTTTATGAGACAGGATTTATATTTGAAAATATTGATTTAAATAATTTTCCTTATATACCTACTCCCGTAAAAACTCCGGTAATATCAGTGATAAAGGAACGTACAATTGAAGATACCACCGAAACATATGTTAAAACTATAACCAGACAAATTTCTTTAACTGGCGGAGTAGGTCTTGAAGAGGTAACTTTGCAACAAGCAGATTTAAGTGAACTGAAAAAGCATTGGCTTAGTCAATACGAAAACGGTTCTCCTAAGATTACGTGTATTTGTGATTAAGATTCCATCACTAATAGAACAAATAGAGACAACGCATCCCATTTTCCTAGACAATTAATATTTTATTTTTAAATTATAGTATTAAGGGGGTCAGATCTTGAAATATAACAAAAGCTATATTATCTTTGCAGCATGACCAGGCCATTACGGATATAATTTTCAGAAGTAATTTATTACATCACTTCCTGAGGAAATACTATACAAACGATCTTTCTTGATATTAAAAAAATTGGGGGGGAGATAAAAAGTAATATTGCAAGACCCCATAAGACTACAAAAATAATTATTAAGAGGAAAATAGAAGTACTTCGTAAAACATATCTATTTGGAGCATAAATGAAGTAGTTTGGATATTTCAAGTTCAAGTTAGCTAAAATACTTACTTATTTATTTAAATGGACTGAATTAAAATAAAAGCGATGCGGTAATATGTCAAGAGCTGTCTTAGTATTAATTTTCAAAAGGAAATTTAAAGATAAAGACATTCCTTCTATATATTGAATATTTAATTATTATAAATATATTATTAGACGAGGAGGATTATTATGAAACTGAAAAAAGATTATTTGTTTCTCGTTTTTCTCACTATTTTATTAATTTTTGTTTTTCTAATGACAGTTGGAGCCAATGAGCAACTCGCTTCGGAGGTTTACTTAGTATTAGAAGAATGGGAATTTACAGGAGAAATGACCATCGATATGGCTCGAGTAATCAATGAAAATATTGACCAAATCATGGAGAAGGAACTTGGACAAATTAAAGAATTAATTGAAAAGGATAAGCCTGACTCTGCATTTGTAAAAATGTTACGGTTAACTTCATTTCTCAATGCAGGGGCGGCTAAATTACCATCCATTATTGGTAGACTTGAAAAATGGATTAATGAGATTAAATCTGTTTTAAATTCCTTAGCCAAGAAAATAGGGGCAGATGGGTTTAGTATTTCGGCAGGTTTGCCTATAGGGGTATCGATTGGATTATCGTTCTCAATTGATTAGTTCTAAAAAAATTGTCGTACTTCAGCTAGCAAAATATAATAGGGACAGACATCCATTTTCTTAGACAATTAATGTTTTATTTTTAAATTAGATAGATAGAAGGGAAGGTGTAACAAGTTAACAATTCGGTAGCTTTTAGCAAAAAACCTATAGGACCTGGTGGAGTTTCTTATCCAGATGGTTGAAGTTTTAGGTATTACTATAGATAGACGTCCTAAAGTAAGACCTCGTAAAATGGAAAGCTAAGCCAATAAAAGAATTAGGATGTGTCAATATTTTAATTAAAAAAATTGAGGGGAAAGAGGGAAGGTGATATCACAAGACCTGACCCTATTAGACTAGTAGAGGAGAGGGGGCAGATATTGCTGATTATGCAGTTGGATTAGGTGCAGGTCAAATAAGAGAAAGTGCTCTAGGACCGGCAGGTAACAGATTGCTTAAGATTGAATCTGAACTTGGTAATAGAGCGAAATTTTTAGGGAAAGCAGCCTTAAAGGGTTTTAAATGATAATTTTCTAAGCAAATCTTAGACTAAAGAGGAAATATTTATTCAAGCGAAAGCAAAACTTTTTATAATTTTTCTATGGGGTTTAACCAAAAGTAACGGGTATAGAAACTTAAATAAGAAGAGGAGCTTTAAAGTGTGAGTTAAAACTGATTGAATTTATAAAATTAAAAGGAGGAATAAAATATGAAAAAGATTAAAATTGCTATTGCAGGAATAGGGAACTGTAGCAGTTCTTTAGTTCAAGGCATACACTATTATAAATGTGGAGTACCTTATAAGCCTGCTGCGGAGTCAAAGATAAAATATAAGTCTGCTGCTAGGGCAAAGATCGGTCTAATGCACTGGGATATTGGGGGATATGAGCCCTCTGATATCGAGGTAGTAGCTGCCTTTGATATTGATAAGCGGAAGGTAGGGAGGGATGTTTCTGAAGCTATATTTGCCCTTCCCAATTGCACTACGGTATTTTGTAAAGATATCCCTGAAACCGGGGTTAGAGTACAGATGGGGAGGATCTTAGACGGTATTGCTGACCATATGAAGGATTATCCCATCCAATGTACTTTTGTCTTAGCCGAAGAAAAAGAAGCTGCCAGAGAGGATATAGTGAGGATACTAAAAGAATCAGGAGCGGAGATATTACTTAATTATATGCCGGTAGGTTCGGAAAGAGCTACAAAGTTCTATGCTCAATGTTCCCTGGAGGCCGGGGTTGCCTTTATAAATAATATGCCAGTCTTTATCGCCAGTAACCCCGAGTGGGCTGAGAAGTTCAAAGATAAAAATATTCCTATTATCGGAGATGATATAAAATCACAGTTAGGAGCTACGATCACCCATAGGGTATTAACTACTCTATTTAAGAATAGAGGGGTAAAATTAGAGAGGACCTACCAACTCAATACCGGTGGCAATACTGACTTTCTTAATATGCTGGAGCGCCATCGATTGATTTCCAAAAAAGTATCAAAGACCGAGGCAGTACAAGCTGTAGCAGGAGAAAGGCTTGCCGATGAGGATATACATGTTGGTCCAAGTGACTATGTACCCTGGCAAAAGGATAACAAGGTCTGCTTTATAAGGATGGAAGGGAGGCTCTTTGGTGATGTACCTATGAATCTGGAGTTAAGACTTTCGGTAGAGGATTCCCCTAACTCTGCCGGTGTGGTAATAGATGCTATAAGGTGCTGTAAGCTTGCTCTTGACCGGGGTCAGGGAGGAGTATTATATTCCCCCTCAGCTTATTTTATGAAACATCCGCCAAAACAGTTTACCGATGCTGAGGCCTTTAATCTTACCGAGGAATTTATTACCGAGAAGAGGGATAATTAGAGATGAAATGCCTAATTATTGCCGCAGGAGAGGGAAGAGAAGGAAAAAGAAGGTTCAATAAATCCAAATAATAGCCCTAATCAATAATAGGGACAGACACCCATTTTCTTAAATAGGGAAGGCGTACCAAGACAATAGGCCGATAACTTTTGGGTTGTCCTGGAAGAAAAGAAAAGAGAGGTAATAAAAGAGCGGATTGATTCCGGAAGGATTAAAGACATATAGTAATTAAAAAATACTACCGGGAGTTAGAAAAATGTTATTAAAAATAAAGGAGGTATTTAAGAAAATGAAAAGGAAATATTATTTTATAGTTTTGTTTTTAATATTAGCTATATTTTTATCCGGGTGTAGTGGTAGTAGTGGAGTAATTCCTGCTACTGATGGAGTGGTTTGCGAAAATCTACTTAGAGGACTCTACACTGCTCTCAGTAACCGAAATTTTGCTCAGGCTCTTTCATATTGTAAATCTGGTGGACTTACTTTTGATTATGTTAATGGCCTATGGGATTTTGCTCAGGATCATCCGACATTTTATGTAACATATCAAGTTTTAAAGGTTTATGATATTTCATATTTATGGGGAGATTTGGAGCTCTATTATAATTATTCCTGGACAACCCCCGTTTCAACGAGTTATCTTTACGGAAGAAGAATGGTTTTTGAAAAAATAAATGGACAATGGAAAATGTTCTGAAAGTCAAAAATAGGGGAAAATTGGTATGTTAAAAAAGAGGATTTAGAGGCCTTCCTGGAAGGTGATAGGGTAGAGAAGAAATTAACTAATAGCCTGGAATGCACCCAGAGCTAAAATTGAGGGATAATAGTGAGGGATAATAGGAGATAATAAATGGGATAATAGGGACAGACACCCATTTTCTTAGACAATTAATATTTTAGTTTTAAGTTAGACAAATCGGGAAGATGTGCCGGGTCAATAATTCAGTAATTTTTAGCGGAAAAATGTGGGGGCCGATAGGACTTGAGGAATTTCTTAACCGGATGATGAGGAATTAGGGGAAATTCAACCTTTTATTAAAAAATAGGCCTTCATATTTTGATTTTAAGGGGGGTATTTTGTAAAAAAGGTACAATCATAAGGGGCAAGTCAAAATTTCTTCATATACGCAGTATATGAGCGTTTTTGAAAAACTTTCAAAGCCTTTGTTTATAAGGGTTACGGTGTTTTGGGTGAATAATTACTATTTTATTGTATTTAAGAGATGTTATAAAAGAAGAGGGATTTATTCATTAAATGTGTTTATAAATGCATAATTTAATAAAGATAGATTCCCGCTTTCGAAGCAGAGAAAGAATACAAGGCTGCCGGGGATAGTGGCGGGTTTATATATTATATTTTCAATGTTACCATTGCCAATAAATTTAAAAAATTAGAGGATCTGCTTATCTTTTTATTAAACCGGGCCGATGAGAGATTGAAGTAATTGTAAATTATATAAAAAAGATTCATAATATTAACGGTAACTTTCATTTTCTCATATCGTATTATATATTGGTGGTTTAAAATTAATTTAGGGGGTATAGGCGATGAAAAGGAAAGTTTTTTTGGTAATTTTATTTCTAATGCTAGCTATATTTTTATCGGGCTGTTGTTTATTTCAAAATTTGAGTGCTGATGTTGTAATAACTAAATGGGAACAAGAGTATTCCAATGGAAAGTGGAGCGATCAAGTAAAAGTTTATTATACAATAACTAATACCGGGAATGTTGATATTGGTTACTATAATATTTGACTTGCTGTTTATTGTGATTATGAAGGCATTTATGAAGATGGAGGCGTTTATGAAGATTGGACTATTACCGGGGGGTATATTAGGGTAGGAAAATCTAAAGATTGCACTTATTTGACAACTGTAGGAGAAAATGAAAAAGTTTTAGGGATGAATGTCTCAAATCTAATATTAGTACGCGGTCCTCTTCAATAGGATGATTATTAAAAGGGCTATCAAATAACTAAAGAGGGATTTTAAAGTGAAAAAGAAAGTTTTATTATTGGTCCTTATTATATTTTTAATTTCAATACTAGCCGGTTGCGGGGCTATTCCATGTGATCCTGAATGGGACAGAACAGAACAGGAAGTTTACTCTTATTGGCAGGCAATCATTAACCGGCAATATGATTTAGCCAGGTGCTATTGTATTATTGATGGAATTTGGTATAATAAGGTTGATGAATGGGAAGAATATATAAATATTAATTCTGAGGGTGAAGCCTCAGTGGTGATTTATGAACCTGTTTTTTATGAAAAAACTGAAGTAATTGGAGGTAATGCTACCGTATATACGAGAATTATTACTGATATAACTCCTTTTCCTGGGAGTAATTTACATGAAGGTGATCTTTTTGAATACGAAATAGAATTAATTAGACAATATACTCCACCCGGAGATTGGAAACTTAAATAAAATTTAAAAATTAAATAAGTTTAGAGCTCCATTTTTAGAGAGCCATTTTAAAAAACTATTATAGTTTTTTTTGATGGCTCTTTTTTTATTTTATAAGAGAAAGGGAGGTGAAAAATAATGAAGAAATTACTAAGAAATTTTACTTTAATCATGATTCTAGGAATATTATTGTTAACCGTCGGCTGTGGTGATACAAAAGACTTTTATAATCTTAGTCACTGGAGACCACCTAGTGATCCTGCATTTACCAGTTTTGTAAATAGTATGAATAGCCCGAGCAAGATAACATCCTGGATAGCAAGTAATTGCACCTACCGGATCAGTTATGAAACGGTTATAAGCCCTTATGAATTTTGGAAAACTAAAATCGGGGATTGCAGTGAGGCTGGAGCTTTGGTTTCTTATTGTCTGCATCAGCATAGTTATACTATTTATCAAACCTATATCCTATATACCGATGACAAAGCCCATAGGATATGTATCTATAAAATGAGCGGCGGTTATGGTTATACCAGTTTTCACGGAAATGGGCAATGCAAAAACTATCCTTGTGTTAAGTGACAATTTGGAAGTTTGTAATTCCCAGGCGCGCACTTCTGGGCAGATGCCGGAACAAAAAGTTTTATTTCGTTATAACGGAAGAAATTTGGGTGAGCTAGAAATGAGAAACGATAGCCCCAGGCATTATCGAGAAATTCGTTTTAATATGATAAAACCAAAAGTGATGGAGTTATTATTTAAAAATATACCATTCAATCAAGCATTTAATGATAAAGTTATGGTGTATGGCAATGCCAGTAAGGTTTTTGGCCGATGGAAATAATTGTTATAATGTTATAAAAACTCGCTTTTCAATTTTCGCTTTTAAGGCCGGTCTTTTGCCTCTACACGTACAATCATAAGCAACCCTTCAAAATTTTGCCATACAAGCGATTCTGGTGCATCCTCAAAAATCAAGCAAAGCCTTTGTTTATAAGGGTTACGGCGTTTTTATTAGTATTTAGTCGTTAGCCGTTAGTATTTAGTTAAGGAAAAGATGGATTCCTGCTTTCGCAGGAATGACAGAAATGGAATAAGAATGACAAAAAGGAATGACGGGATTGCCGTCTCCGCTTTCGCGGGGACAGGCTTGCTGCGCTCCTCGCAATGACATTTTACGAGATTACCGCGCACCTAAAGAGGTGCTCGTAATGATAGAGGGGAGAAAAACTTTCAAAGTCCTTGTTTGTAAGGGTTACGGCGTTTTGGGTGAATAATTATTATATAATATTTATAGTTTTTTTATAGTTTTTGTAGTGTAAAAAGGGGGAATATTGGACTATATAGGAATAATGAGATTGCCACGTCGCTACGCTCCCATTAGACTATTAATTAAGAATATATTAAAATAAATTAAAGTTTATTAAATTAAATCAGGTACCGAATAAAGAAGGCTGAACAAGTCTATGCTCGCTCAAAAGAAAGACTTATATTGCGAATAAGA
>JAYEJO010000072.1:0-4043 GCA_034660595.1 Candidatus Caldatribacteriota bacterium | reverse complement strand
ATAAGTACCTCTTTTCTTTAATAAGGTGGTATGACCCTTGTTTTTGTAATATTTTTTGTATTTTAGCATGAATTCTGGTATTAATAAATGGTAAGGTTTTATTAGTCACATAACCGTTAGTTGGTTAATTGGTTAAAAAACGAATTCAGAAGGCAGAATACAGACGACTAATTTGGAAAGTTGGTTAAATCATATGTTCTATTATATAGCAAAAGCTATAGGTTGGTTATTATTAAAAATATTTTGGCGAATGGAAGTAATAGGAATTGAAAATGTACCCGAAAGGGGAGGGGTGATAATTGCCTCAAATCATGTAAGTTATTTAGACCCTATCGTTTTAGGCGTATCGACTAAAAGAAAGCTATATTTTATAACTAAAAAAGAAGCTTTCAATAATATTTTTGGTAGAATTATTCTTAACAAACTAAATGCCTTCCCCGTAGACAGAAAAAAAATAGATATGTTTGCTTTTAAAAAAACCATAAGTATTTTAGAAGTGGGAGGAGCATTGGGCATATTCCCCGAGGGGACACGTTCATTAAATGGCGAATTACAGGAATTAAAATTAGGGGTAGTAAAAATTGCTATGAAGGCAGGGGTACCAATCATACCGGTAGGAATTATCGGCACTCATAAAATCTATCCTCACGGAAAAATATTCCCTGTTTTATTTAAAAATAAAATAACCGTTTACTACGGCGCTCCTCAGTACTTTGATAAACACAATATAAAAGATAAAGAATATCAAAAAGAAGCTTTAAACGCAATAAGCCGGAGAATAAAAGAATTAACAGCGATTGACAGTAAATAATAGTTATTACAATCGTTATAATATCATTTGAAATTACATAAAATAAAGGGGTATTACCATGAAAAATTATTCTATCTTTATTTTAATAATACTATTAACTTTTTTGTCTGTTAACGCTATAGCGAATACTAATTATATTACTATATTAACTTTCGGCGAATATGGTAACAGACCTGGTGAATTTGACTATCCCGTAGGCATTACCATAGATAAAGATAATAACCTGTATATAACCGATTGGGAAAATGATCGTATACAAAAGTTTAATTCAGAAGGGCGGCTGTTAAAAGTAATTCCCGGTAAAGATAGTGAATTAAAAATTGATGGCCCTGCCGGAATAGTCTTAGATCAAAATGAAAATATAATTGTGGTAGAACAATTTAATAATAGAATACATAAAATATCTCCTGAAGGGGAATCTTTAATTACAGTAGGGAAGGAAGGTAGTGGTCCGGGAGAATTCCTTAATCCCAGAGGCATTGCCATAGATAAAGACGATAATATCTATGTTGTTGATACAGGAAATAATAGAATACAAATATTTTCATCGGACTTTACCTATATCAAACAATTCGGAAGAGAAGGTATGGGAGATGGTGAATTTTATTTTCCGCGAGGGATAGCTCTTGATGAGGACGAAAATATCTATGTTGCCGATACTTTTCATAATCAGGTGCAAGTATTTAATAATGAAGGGAGATTTTTAAGAAAATTTGGAGAAGGCGGCGATAGTATTGGTGAATTTAATGGCACCAGGTATATTGCTTTTGATTCCAAAGGGAGCATATATGTAACTGATTATAAAAATGGCAAAGTGGTAAAATTTAATAAGGAGGAACAATTCGAATTAGAATTCGGAAATGAAGCTGATAAAATCAGATTAAGTTATCCTGAAGGAATTGCCATAGATGATAGAGATTATATTTTTGTTGTTGATGCAGGCAGCAACAGGATTGCAAAATTCTGCACCTCAAAAATTGTTATTCACACTAAATTAGGAAGCAAATATCTCGATGAACATAAATGGCAGGAGGCAATATTAGAATTTAAGCAAATCATTTCCTTAGATCCCTTAAATTTACCCGCCCGAGAAGCAATTGCCTTAGCTTATTATGAAAATGAAGAATGGGAAAAGGCAATAGAGGCTTATAGCTATCTTCAAAAGTTACATCCGGAGGATCAAAAAATAAAATTAAAGATTATTGATTCTCAATTCAATTTAGCCGTAGATTTAGAAAACAATGGCCTTTTTAAAGATGCATCTGAAAAATTCAAAGAGGTATTAAATTTAAATCCTAATTATCCTTCAGCCAAAAAAAGATATTACTTATCTTATTCTAAATATTTATTTTACTCGCCTTATTTTAGAGCAGCCTTTTTATCCCTAATTATATTAATATTTTTTATAATATTATTACCAAGAATAAGAAAAATAAAAAAAGGCAGTCGGCATTCTAAAAGAGAAAGATTTTAATCCTAAATTATTTAAAAGCATTTAATTAGTTGATGTTTTTAAAAGAGTAGGGGAGGTAGGTTTATGAATGAGTTAAATTTAAGAAAGCCTGCAGTCGCAGGCAGCTTTTATGCCGGTGATTCAAAAGCTTTAAATACACAGATTGAAAAATGTTTTTTACATAAAATAGGACCCGGTGAAATTCCTACGGCAAATCCCAAAAGAAAAGGCCACATTATCGGATTAGTCAGCCCGCATGCAGGATATATGTACTCAGGGCCTGTTGCCGCTAACGGCTTTTATAAAATTGCTTTAGACGGTAAACCTGACACCATCATCATATTGGGGCCTAATCATCGTGGTTTTGGGAAAGATATTTCTATTATGGCGGAAGGAAAATGGGAAACACCCTTAGGAAAATTAGAAATTGATACAGATATTGCAGAAAAAATTATAAAAAACTCTAAAATAATTAAAAATGATGAAAAGGCTCATCAGTATGAACATTCTATAGAAGTCCAATTACCCTTTATTCAGTACATTTTCGGTAATGACATTAAATTTGTGCCAATTTGCATGACTCGTCAGGATATTGATACGGATATAGATATTGCCCAATCGATCTGTTCTTCCGTAGTTGATAAAAATATTTTAATAATTGCCAGCTCAGACTTTACCCACTATGAACCGCAAGAATATGCGGAAACCGTTGATAAACAAGCAATAAACGCCATTCTTGAATTCAATCCCAGGGAACTATACGATATGATTTATAGACAGAATTTGACTATGTGTGGTCCCGGTCCGATTACTGTAATGCTTATTGCTTGTGAAACATTGGGTTTTAAAAAGTCTGAGTTGTTAAAATATGCTACTTCGGGAGATGTTTCGGGAATGTATGACCAGGTAGTCGGTTATGCCTCTATAGCCATCGGAAAATAACGTATATCTATTATAATATCGCTATTTTGTCATTGCGAGCACCGATTTATCGGGGCGTGGCAATCCTGGCATTGAGGTTTTTTCGTCATTTAGAGAATAAATATCTTAAGAAGGAATAACATGATAGAAAATTATAATTTTGGACAAATATTAATTAATGGGAAAAAATATAACTCAGATCTTATTATTTTTAAAGACCATATTTATGATAGCTGGTGGAGAAAAGAAGGGCACAATCTCTGCATTGATGATATAAGGGAAATAATAAATAAAAAACCGGATATCTTAATTATCGGAACCGGCTGTTACGGATTAATGAAGGTACCAAAAGAATTAATAGAAAATATAAAATTATCTGGTATCAAACAAGTAATTGTAAAAAAAACCAGAGACGCATGTACCGAATACAATAAACTTTACCAAAAGGAAAATGTTATCGCCGCTTTTCATTTAACTTGCTGATTAATTATTTATCTGTCATTATTCCTTTATATTTTCCTATCATAAATAATAAAACAGAAAAAATAAGGGAAATATAATAAATTATAGTTTACTATACATAAGATATATTATAGGACGTTGCAAAATTGAAAAAAATATAAAATTCTCATTTTTGTCATTGCGAACTCCGATAAATCGGAGTGTGGCAATCTCGTAATACCTTTTCTGTCATTGCGAGCACCGCTTTGGGTGCGCGGCAATCTCGTATGCTGTCATTGCGAAACACTATGACTTTGTCAAGCACTTTTTAAACTTTTTAGATACATAGGGTTTATTGATCGATAATCTTTGATATACCGGGTATTGTTCCGGATTATAGTACAGGCTATCTTAAGC
>JAYEJO010000071.1:0-15898 GCA_034660595.1 Candidatus Caldatribacteriota bacterium | reverse complement strand
AATACCAAATAAATTTATAAGTCAAAAAAGGGGACAGGCTACTTTTTTGAAATAGACAGGCGAGACGCCTGTCCTACGGGAGGGGGAGGGAATTATAAATTTTCTATTTCCTTGTTTTGCAATTATTCCCCGCACTTATACCGCTATGCACTACCCCTTATTCCTATGCGATAATCCACGATTATAACCCATATTCTATATTCTGCATTTATTTTCTTTCTCTTTCTTAACTCGATACTCGATACTATATACTCAATACTATATTTTTAGCTTGACATATTTATTAAAGTGGCTTAAACTGTGGGCGTAAAGGATAAGCCTTTACGCGAAAGCTTGTATCTTGTATGAGAGCAAGACCAGGAGTAAATAAAACTAATAGTATTTCGTCTAGTATCTTATGACGGAACTAGAACGGAGGTGAAAAAAAATGAATAGAGATTCTGCTTCATTAGGTTTTAAGATTACTACCCGGCAGCTGGCTATCTCCGGTATGCTGGGAGCAATTGCTATCATCTTAGGAGTAACCAGGTTGGGGTTTATCCCTGTTCCAACTCCAGCCGGTCATGCTACCATTATGCACATTCCAGCCATTTTAGGAGGGGTACTCGAAGGTCCGATAGTAGGTGCATTAGTAGGATTAATCTTCGGAGTTTACAGTTTTTTAAATGCCACTAACCCCATATTTGCCGACCCTCTAATCGCTATTTTACCCAGAATATTTATCGGAGTAGCGGCTTATTATTCCTACAAATATTTCTGGAAGAACAGTGCTATTGCGGCCGCGGCGGGAACTCTTACAAACACCATCGGGGTATTGGGATTGGCTACCTTAAGAGGATATCTTCCGGTAAAAGTAAGTGCCACCATTGCAGTAGTTCATGGTACTCCGGAAGTGGTAGTAGCAATATTACTGGTATTTATATTAGTTAAAGCTTTAAAAAGAGCCGGTTATTAGAAAAGTTATAGAGTAGGGGGATTGAGTATTCCTCTACTCTATTTTTATTGTTTAAGTTTAAAAAAAACTTAAAGTGGAATGTTATAGATTGTTTGTAGTCAGGGGAGGAGATTGCGATGATTTTAGTAATTGATGTAGGTAATACCCATACGGTAATAGGGGTATATAAAGAAGAGAAATTATTAGGGCATTGGAGAATTTCTACCGATTTGGATAAGACGGAGGATGAGTATGGAATGTTAGTTAAAAGCTTGCTTTCCGATTCTAATTTATCCTTTTCAGATATTAAATCAGTAGTTATTTCCTGTGTTATACCTCCGGTAACCTGGATATTAAAAAAGATGTCTGTGGATTATTTTAAAGCGCCACCAATTATTGTAGGGCCGGGGATAAAGACCGAAATTCATATTAAGACAGATAATCCCAAGGAAGTGGGGGCAGATAGAATTGTCAATGCCATTGCTGCTTATAAATTATACGGAGGGCCGGTAATAATTGTAGATTTCGGAACAGCCACTACATTTTGTGCAGTTAACAAGGATGGAGTTTATCTGGGCGGGGCGATTACTCCCGGAATAGAAATTTCAGCAGAGGCTCTATTTGAAAAGACAGCCAAGCTACCCAAAATAGAATTTATAAAACCTAAATATTCTATAGGCAGTAATACTATTACCGCAATGCAGTCAGGAATGTTTTTTGGTTATTTGGGATTAACCAATGAATTAATTAAACGATTTAAGAGAGAGTTGGGAGAGGATTCTGTAGTAGTAGCTACCGGTGGCCAAGCAGAATTGATGGGAAATGAAAGTAAACTGATTGATAAAATTAATCCCTTTTTGACATTGCAGGGATTGCGGATGATTTATGAGATGAATAAGTGAGTTAACATAGCGTGGAGCGTACAGCGTTTAGCGTATAGGTGCGGGTAATAAGTGTAAGAAAAATATAAAATACAAGTTGCAAGATAATTTGGTTACCCAGTTAGCCAGTTTACCTGTTACCCTGTTGAAGAATTAAAATCAAGTCGGTTAACTGTATCAACTAACTCTCATCTTGCAACTGAGAACTTGTATTTGAAATTAATAACTAGTATTAACTGGTCAACTGGGTAACCGGGTAACGATATACAATGTACGAGATACTATATATGAACTGTTTTCTTTCCTTTCTTCACTATATACGCTATTTCAAAATTTCCATACTAATATCCAACGACTTTACCGAATGGGTGAGGGCGCCAACAGAAATTAAATCTACTCCCGTTTGAGCAATTATCCGCACTTTTTCCAAAGTAACTCCACCCGATGCCTCAATTAAGGCTTTACCTTTAACCATTTTTACTGCTTTTTTCATAGTGTTTAAATCCATATTATCCAGCATAATGATATCAACTTTCATTTCTAAAGCTTCTTGAAGTTGGAATAAGTTTTCTACTTCGACTTCAACTTTTACTGTATGGGAGATTTGTTTTCGGACAGAATTTACTGCTGATTTAATTCCTCCTGCTACTGCGATATGATTATCCTTAATCAATACAGCATCATATAATCCGAAACGGTGATTATATCCTCCACCCATGCGGACAGCATATTTTTCTAATATTCTTAATCCGGGAGTAGTTTTACGTGTATCAACTATTCGCACCGGGAGATCTTTTACTTGCTGACAGAATTTAGAGGTAATGGTGGCTATGCCGGACATTCGCTGAAGGAAATTTAAGGCAACCCTTTCTCCTTTTAGGATAGTTCGGGCAGGACCGGTAATTTCTGCTAATACTTTACCCCGAAGAACTTTTGTTCCATCTTTAATTTTTTCTTGGAAAATAACCTCTGGATCTAATTTTTGAAATACCAGGCAGGCAATATCTAAACCAGCAACTATACCTTCCTCTGAAGATTTAATTATCCCCTTGGCTTTCAAATTAGAAGGAATAATTGATTCGCTGGTAATATCTCCGGTTCCAATATCTTCTAATAAGGCTTGTTCCACTATTTTATCTATCAGAATATTTTCTTTTATTGAAAAGTCCATCTTTAAAACAACTCCTTTATCAGCTTCGCTGAGTTAGATAGTTAATTAGTTAATTGGTTAGTTGGTTAAAAACAATTAAAGAGATAGAGAACTAAGTAACCAAATAACTAGCTAACCAGCTAACCAAGTCAATATACAATATGTTTCTTCCAGTTTACATCATCCCTATCGGGAAAATCCTCGCGGTAATGTGCTCCCCGGCTTTCTTCACGCTGTAAAGCTGAATTAGTAATCAGGTCAGCCAAGATAATAAGATTAGCCAATTCAAAATCTTCAGCAGTTTTAAGCTCTGATTTGAATACAAATTTCCATTCTCTAATTTTTCGTAGCGCCTTCTTTAAATCAGAGGAATTTCGAATGATTCCCACTTTATTCCACATAAGTTTTTGTAGTTCTTTTTTTATCTGTTTAGGGTCGAATCCTCGAATACTTTCTCGTGGAGTATTATAAGAAATATTTATTTCTTCGTCTATTTTTTGAGAAAAAAGCGATTTGTTTTCTTTAATTTTCTGAGTGATTCTATTACCAAAAACCAGTCCTTCTAAAAGTGAATTGCTGGCTAAACGATTGGCTCCATGCACTCCCGTTGAAGTACACTCTCCACAGGCGTAAAGATTGGTTAAATTAGTTTGTCCCCAGGTATCGGTTTTTATGCCTCCCATAGTATAATGGGCTGCAGGGGCTACGGGGATGTATTCTTCCTCAGGGTTAATATCCAGCGTAATACAGTTTTTATAGATAGTAGGGAAGCGTTGGGTAAATTTATCTTTTATCCCGGTAGCATCTAAATAAACATAATCACTTTTAGTTTTTCTCATCTGGTCAGTAATTGCCCGGGCAACTATATCTCTGGGAGCTAATTCAGCTTGAGGATGATAAGAGGACATAAAAGGCTCGCCTTTGATATTTTTTAAAATAGCACCTTCACCGCGAACTGCTTCAGAAATAAGAAATTTAGGACTTCCCTGGTGATAGAGAGCAGTAGGATGGAATTGAATAAACTCTAAATCTGTTACTTTTGCTCCTCCCCTATAAGCCATAGCAATTCCATCTCCCGTAGCCACATCAGGATTAGTGGTATTGGAAAAAAGCTGTCCCGCTCCGCCACTGGCTAAAATAGTTGCTCTTGCTAAATAGGCGATAATCTCATTAGTATTACTATCTAAAGCAAGCAGTCCGTAACAAGTAGTATGTTCGGTTAAAATATCTATTACCAAAATATTCTCTTTAATTTTTATTTTATTTTCATTAATTACTTTTTGAGAAAGAGACCCCTCAATTTCTGCTCCGGTGGCGTCACCCCGGGCACGTAAAATTCGGGGTCTTTGGTGGGCTGCCTCTAAAGCAGTTTTATATTTTCCTTCTATTTTGTCAAATTTAGTTCCCAATTCTATTAGTTCTTCAACACATTTTGGTCCCTCTGTCACTAAAACTTCTACCGCTTCGGGGTCGCAAAAATTTGCCCCGGCTTTCAGGGTATCTTCCATATGTAAGCGGGGTGAATCCTTATCTCCTAAAGCTACCGCTATACCTCCCTGAGCATATTCCGTACTGCTTTCCTTTAATTTACTTTTGGTAAGAAGAATAACTTCTCCTTTATCGCAAATTTTGAGTGAAGTATATAGGCCGGCGATTCCCGAGCCTACAATCAAAAAATCTGTGTAAATTTTTTTAATTTTGGACAGGTCAAAATTAATCAAATAACGTGGGAACATTTGCGGTGACATTTATTGTTTTCCTTTCAGAAAAATATTATTTTATAAAACATTTAAATTGTTGAGCAACTATGCCAGTAAAATTAAAAATTTAAAGCGAAAAACTAAAAGCCATAATTCAAAACTTAAAACTTTTTTAATATAGCATATAACTGACAGCGTATAGAGTGATTAGTAATAAGTAATAACTTAATAGTTTCAAGTTACAATTTGCAAGTTTTTTCAATTTTGAATTTTAAGTTATAGTTTTGCGCTTTGCGTTTTGCGTTTTTCGCTGTAATACAAGATGCTATTCGTTAGATCTTAAATACTATTTAACCAACTAACCAAGTAACTAATTAACCAGCTAACTAACCAATTTCTATCATTCGACTTAATGCTTTTAAAGATTTTTCTCTTACATCCTCTGGTACTGTAATTCGGGGTTCTAAGTTTTGCAGAGAAGAGAGAACTTTTTCTAAAGTAATAAGTTTCATATCTTTGCAGATCATTTTTTTAGAAGCGGGAAAAAATTGTTTGTTCGGATTATTCTTTTTTAAAGGATGAAATATTCCCAGTTCTGTTCCGATGATATATTCTTTAGCCGGATTATTGCTGGCAAATTCAATAATTCCTCTGGTACTGCCGATATAGTCAGCCAGATTACATACTTCCGGACGGCATTCAGGATGAACTAACAACAAGGCTTTGGGGTGGAGTTTTTTAACTTTGATTACATCTTCTTTGGTTAAGAGATGATGAGTAGGACAATAACCTTGCCAGGGAATAATATTTCGTTTTGCTTTTCGGGCAGTAAAGTCAGCTAAATTCATATCGGGAAGAAATAAAATATCTTTTTCAGCAGGAATTGACTGAGCAATTTGAACAGCATTAGCAGAAGTACAGCAATAATCGCTTAAGGCTTTTATAGTAGCATATGAATTTACATAAGAAATTACTACTGCCTCAGGTAGTTCTTTTATTTTGTTTTTTACTTTCTCGGCTGGTGCCATATCAGCTAAGGGGCATCCGGCTTTAATTTCGGGAAGTAAAACAATTTTTTCTGGTGAGAGAATAGATGCAGTTTCAGCCATAAACTGAACTCCACAAAATACTATAACTTTTGCTTTAGTCTTAGCTGCTTGCTGGCTTAAGAAGAGCGAATCACCTGTAAAATCAGCGATATCTTGAATTTCACCGGGCTGATAAACATGAGCTAAAATTATTGCTTTTCTCTTTTTCTTCCAGGTTAATATCTCTTTAACTAAATTATTTTTTAGAGGGTTATCAGTTGTATTATCCATTTTTGCTCCTAATTAATGCATTTGCATTATAGATTTTAATGAACTATTTAATTAATAATCATTTTATTCTAAGGCGCTTTTCATTATATCATAAAAAAAAATTAGATATAAATCTTTTTTATTGTAGTACATTTTACAAAAAAGTAAAGGAAATTTTTTTAAAGAACTATAATGACTGATTTATCTTGAATTTATTTCCTGTATTTCCCTTTTTTTCTTAACTCGATACCCAATACTATATACTCGATACTTTCTTATATTAATTGACAAGGGTATTTAAGAGGGGTAATATTATAAAAATAGCGTAGAGCGGATAGCGTGTAGCGGATACATGTAGTTAGATAGTTGATTGGTTACCTGGTTAGCTAGTTAATAAATTGATATCAAACCAATTTGCCCAACAACTACAAGCAACTAGATAACTGCACCTAACAAATATTAACTGATAACCGAAAACTGTCGACTGAAAACCTGTATTTAATACTAACGACTATTCACTAACGACTAACGACTAATTATAAAGGTGGGGAAATTATGGAAAAAGAAAGATTTTTAAATTTTGAAGGTTTAACCTTTGACGATATTTTATTAGTTCCCGAAAAATCAGCTATCCTTCCTAAAGAAGTTGATGTTTCCACGAAATTTAGCAGAAATATCGATATAAATATCCCTTTGGTTAGTGCTGCTATGGATACAGTCAGCGAATCCAGATTAGCCATTGCCATTGCCCGGGAAGGTGGTATTGGTATTATTCATAAAAATATGTCTTTAGAAGAGCAAGCCGAAGAAGTAGATAAGGTTAAGAGGTCAGAGAGCGGAGTAATTGTAGAGCCCATTTCTCTTTCGCCAGAGAAAAGCGCGGGAGAAGCAATTGAGCTGATGGCCAAATATCATATCTCCGGGATTCCTATTGTAAATAAAGAAAAAAGATTAGTGGGAATTTTAACTAACCGGGATATCAGATTTTTAGAAGAAAAAGATAAGAGATTAAAGATTGCAGAAATAATGACTAAAGAAAATCTGATTACTGCTCCATTGGGCACTACTCTTGAAGAGGCTAAAAGAATATTGCATAAAAATAGAATTGAGAAACTGCCTATAGTAAATAAAAATTTCATTTTAAAAGGACTTATTACCATAAAGGATATTGAAAAAGTCAAGAAATTTCCTAATGCTTGCAAGGATGCCAAGGGAAGGCTCAGAGTGGGTGCTGCTGTAGGTGTATCCCGAGATACAATGGAGAGAGTGGAAGCTTTAGTTAATAATAAAGTTGATGTTATAGTGGTTGATACTGCTCACGGACATTCTACCCGGGTTATTGAAGTTATAAAAGAGATAAAACGGAATTTTAGCATAGAGTTAGTAGGAGGTAATGTAGCAACTTTTGAGGGAGCAGAAAGTTTGATAAAAGCCGGGATCGATGCTTTAAAAGTGGGGATTGGACCGGGTTCTATCTGTACTACCAGAGTGGTTGCCGGTGTAGGGGTGCCCCAAGTATCAGCAATTCAGGAGTGTAAAAGGGCAGCAAAAAAATATCACATTCCTCTTATTGCAGATGGAGGTATAAAATACTCCGGTGATATAACCAAAGCTTTGGCGGTAGGCGCTGATTCGGTAATGATTGGAAGTCTGTTTGCTGGGACAGAAGAAAGTCCGGGAGAAGTAGTACTTTACAAAGGGAGAAGCTACAAGGAATATCGGGGAATGGGTTCAATCGGAGCAATGAAGAAGGGCAGTAAAGATAGATATTTTCAGGAAGAGGCAGAAGATGAAAAACTAGTTCCTGAAGGAATTGAAGGAAGGGTTTCTTATAAAGGACCACTTTCGGCTTGTGTGTATCAATTATTAGGTGGAGTACGTTCAGGAATGGGTTATTGTGGAGTGAAAAATATTAAAGAATTGCAGGGAAAAACTAAATTTGTTCAGATTACCTCTGCCGGTTTAAGAGAAAGTCATCCCCATGATATAATCATTACTAAAGAGGCACCTAATTACGGGATAGAATAAGAACAGGATAGTTAATTTATTTTGGAGAAGGGCTTTATGGATAATGAAGAATATAAAATTAATTTTGAGAAAGCTGAGGGTTATTTAAAAAAAGGTAATTTCAATCAAGCCATCAGAGAGTTTGAAACAGTTTTAGAAAAATGGCCGGATGATTCCAGATGTTATAACAAATTAGGAGTTTGTTATGCCAGCTTAAAAGATTTTGTTAAAGCAAAATCATATCTTAAAAAAGCCTTAGTATTAGACCTAAAATATGCTGAACCTTATAATAATTTAGGAAATATTTGTTTAGAAGAAAAAAAATATGAAAAGTCAATTGAGTTATACAAAAGAGCCCTGGAATTAAATCCTGATTATGCCGCTGCTCACAGTAATTTAGGTTTAGCCTATAAAAGAACAAAAAGAATTAACGAAGCGGTAAAACATTTCAAAATGGCTGCTGAAATTGATAGGAAAGCCCCTCTATCAGAAATCAAAAAAATTAAGACGAAAACAAAAACTAAAAGCAATATTATTATCTTTATGTTAATTTTAGCAGGTGTGATTATTTTATGGTTTTTACTGAAAAAATAAAATTACCGGGTAATATTTAATTTATATATCATGAAGATGGTTAGCCGGTTAGCTAGTTTGCTGGTTACCTGGTTGAAGAATTACTCCAAGATATTTTTTATTATATTATAAAAGTAGGTTCAGAGAACCGTTGTCCTTTGAATCAGATTCCAAAGAAAGTTAGGTGAGAGTAAATTTGGCAGAGACCAATACGAATTTAATTAAAGCAAAACAGATACACCAGAAGGCGATAGTATTTGATGGGCATTGCGATACTATTTTAGAGGTTATAAATCATAAAAGGTCTTTGGGAAGTAGAATGCTTGCTGGCCACCTGGATATCCCCAGAATGAAAGAAGGAGGGGTTAATGTCCAGTTTTTTGCCGTTTTTATAGAAGGTATCTATAAACCGGATAGTTCATTAAAAAGAACTTTACAACTAATTGATTGCTTTTACGGGGAAATAGAGAATAACCGGGAGAATATATCATTAGTCACTAATTATAATCAGATAGAGGAAGTAAATAGAGCAGGTAAGATTGCTGCTATCCTTTCCATTGAAGGAGGAGAAGCTTTAGAAGGTGATTTAGGGGTATTGAGAGTGTTGCATAGATTAGGAGTCAGGCTCTTAACTCTTACCTGGAATCAAAGGAATCAGATTGCTGACGGGGTTGGTGAATCCCGAACTGGCAGTGGTTTAACTGAGTTTGGCTTAAAAGTAATAGATGAGATGAATGACCTGAGGATGTTGATTGATGTGTCTCACCTTTCCGAGACTGGTTTTTGGGATGTGGTTAAAAGAAGTAAAGCCCCCATTGTTGCTTCTCATTCTAATTGTTATGCCTTATGTCCCCATCTTCGAAATTTAAGAGATGAGCAAATTAAAGCTATAGCCGATAAAGGCGGAGTAATAGGGATAACCTTTGTACCTAATTTTTTAATTCAAGAAAAAAGAAAAACTACTGTAAAAGATGTGGTAAAACATATTGATTATTTGGTGGAAAAAGCAGGGATAGATTGTGTGGGATTAGGTTCTGATTTTGATGGCACAGCTGGTCTACCTTTAGGCTTAGAGGGAGTTGATAAAATTCCCAATATCACCGAGGAGTTACTTAATCGGGGTTATAAAGAAAAGGACATCAAGAAAATACTGGGAGAAAATTTCTTAAGAGTATTTAAAGAGGTAGTAGGATAATAATATAAAGATTCAATATCTTATGATGATTGCAACCTGCTAAGAATATCTTTGAGTTTTTTGGGCTATAACCATAATATATTCTTTAAAATAAAGAGAAGAGGGGTAGGTGATTTTGTTTTTAATAAGGTAAATAATTAGCAAGAGTAGGTGACCTGCGTTAAGTGTTAGAGAATGGGACGTTGTCTCTAAACGAAAGGATTATTGGTTTCTGTTGGGAAATTCTTTAGTCCTGCGGTAGGTTATCGCGTCCGCTGCTACATCGAAAATGCCTTTTATAAAGATTCTTCTTGATGTAGCAGATATAAAGCTATATCAAGGAGGGAAAGATAAAAAATGAAAATATCGTCCCATAAAATTACCACTATGGGTCTTCTAATTGCTTTAAGTATAATTTTAACCCGAATAGCTAGTTTACGTATTGCAATTGGAGGAGTAGAGGGAATCAGGATCGGTCTGGGGAAATTACCCATAATATTAGGAGGAGTTATATTTGGTCCATTAGCCGGGGGGTTAATCGGAGCCTCTTCTGACCTGTTAGGATATTTCATCAATCCTATAGGCGCCTATATGCCTCACTTTACTTTAACTTCTGCTTTGGCCGGAATAATTCCAGCGACTATCTTGATTTTAATGAAAAAAAATAAACCTAATATTTTTGATTTAGGAATAGCTATTACCGCGGGGCAGGTGATAACTTCTATTATTTTAATACCGTATTTTTTAAACATTTTATTCGGACTTCCCTGGAAAGTGTTAATACCCCCGCGAATAGTGGCAGAGCCCATTCAAATATTTATTTATACCTATACCATAAATATAATTTTAAAGAGAAATATTTTAATTAGCAAATCAGATAAGATTTAGGGTTCACTAATTTAATTAATATTATTTTTAGACATTAAAGTTAAAGAAGAACGAGAGGAGACTTACAATTTCAAAAAACATAGAAAATAAAAATTTAAATTTAAAAAACAAAACTATGAAGGCGGCTGTATTTTATGCACCCAGCCAGGTAAGATTAGAAGAAATTAATATCCCGGACGTCGGTCCTGACGAAGTTTTAATAAAAGTGAAAGCTGCACTTACCTGCGGGACAGATCGTAAAACCTACTTAAGGGGGCATCATTTATTTAATCCCCCTTTTATTTTTGGACATGAGTTCGCTGGTGATATAGTGGAAGTAGGCAGTAAGGTTAGAAAATTTAAACCGGGAATGAGAGCAGTGGCCGCTAATTCCGCCCCTTGTAACTCCTGTTTTTACTGCAAAAATGGCGAACATAGTCTGTGTGATAGCTTATTTATTCAATTAAGTGGTGCTTTTGCAGAGTATATAAAAATTCCCGGAATAATTGTTTCCCAAAATTTATTATTATTTCCCGAAACAGTAAGCTATAAAGAAGCAGCGTTTTTAGAACCCCTTTCTTGTGTGGTTCACGGAGTTGAAGAATCGAAAATCAAATTAGGTAATACGGTGGTTATAAACGGAGCAGGCCCGATAGGTTTAATGTTCTTACAAGTAGTTAAATTAAAGGGAGCAAGAGTTGTTATAACCGATACAGTTGAGGAGAGGCTAAAATTAGCCGTAAAATTGGGGGCCTATAAGGCGATAAATGTTGCTAAAGTGCAGAATCCTGTTGAAGAAGTGAAAAAATTTACTGAAGATAAGAGAGGAGCAGATGTAGCAATTGAAGCAGTCGGGTTACCAGAGGTTTGGGAACAGACTATATCGATGGTAAGAAAGGGAGGAACGGTAAATCTCTTTGGGGGATGTAAAAGAGGAACGAAAGTTTCTATTGATACCAGTCTAATTCACTATTCCCAAATTAACATAAAGGGAGTTTTTCATCATACACCCGGACATGTTAAAAGAGCTTTAAATTTAATTTGTAATAAAGCGATTGATATCGATTCGCTGATTACTGACGAGCTTCCTCTTAGCGAAATATCTACTGTAATAGAGATGATGCTGGCTCATAAAGGCATTAAAATAGCGGTGATTCCTTAAATTAGTATCGAGTATCGCGTATCGCGTATCGCGTGAAGAAAATTAGGATCCAGAGGTAGAGACATAGAGCAAAGAAAAAATCAGAAAACTAATTCGTATTTCGTATATCTTAAATTAGTTACGTGGTTACTTGGTTAAGAAAATAAAAGATAAAAACCAGAATTCAGGATTCAGAATATTATAAGAGGATAGTGTAAAGTGAATAGCGTGAATAATTAGTTATCCAGTTGCCCGGTTAACCAGTTTACCAGTTAAAATAAAAGTTACAAGTTGCAGGTTTCGCGTTTCAAGAAAGCAAGTAGGGACGTATTGCATACGCCTTAGTAGCGTAGAAGAAAGAAGAAAAGGACAAGAAGAGATGAAGGCTTTAGTCAAATACGGAAAAGGTGAAAATGATATAGAATTGAGAGAAATTCCCGAACCTATTCCTCAAGCGAATGAAGTAAAAGTTAAAGTGAAGGCTACGGGAATCTGCGGAACCGATCTTCATGGTTATTCAGCCCTAAAACCTCCAGTGGTATTAGGACATGAAACTGCCGGGGTTGTGGTAGAAGTAGGAGAAGAAGTAAAAAATATAAAAGTAGGAGACAGAGTTACTACCGAAACTACTGCCTATATTTGTGGTCAATGTAAATTTTGCCAGAGTAAAGATTATAATTTATGTATTAATCGTAAAGGCTTGGGATCCGCTGTCAACGGGGCTTTTGCTGAGTATTTTGTGATAAGAAAAGAAAGCATCCACCAAATTCCTCCTCATATTGATTTTAATTCTGCTTCTCTTTTTGAACCATTATCTTGCGCTGTTCATGCAGTAATAGAACAAGCTAATTTGTTATCCCATGAAACAGTTCTGGTATTAGGACCGGGACCTCTTGGGTTATTAACCGCTCAAATTGCCAAGTCTTTAGGAGCAAGAGTAATTATTTGCGGAATTGAAGGTGATGAAAAAAGATTATCTACAGCAAAAAAACTGGGAATTAATCAAATTTTTAATATAAAAAAGAAGGATATTAAGAACTATTTGTCGAAATTAACAGTAGGATATGGCGTAGATGTGCTTTTTGAATGTTCCGGTTCTGTTAAAGCTGTGGAGTATGGATTAAATCTTATAAGGAAAGGGGGTAGATATATTCAAGAAGGGATTATCCACCAACCGATTCAACTTAGATTTGATCAAATCTTATTTGACAAAGAGTTGAGTATTATTGGTTCTCGTACTCAGAAACCTTCTTCCTGGGACAAGGCAATAAGTCTGGTAAACGAAGGGAAGGTAAATTTAAAAGAATTGATTAGTGATAGTGACGTACTTCCCTTAAGTAACTGGAAAGAAGGTTTCAGTCGAGCAAAGAAAAAAAATTCTATTAAAATAGTTCTTCAGCCGGATAAGTAATATTAGAGTAAACTTAATTTAAAATTTAAATATATTGTTTTATATATTGATTTTCATCTTTTTTATCTCGTATATAATTAGTTATTTGGTTAGTTAGTTACCTGGTTACCTGGTTAAGAAAATAAAAGATAAAAAACAGTAGTCAGGAGCCAGAATTCAAAATATTATTACTGTAGAGTGTGCAGCTAATTTGCTAACCAATTAACTAACTAACGAATCAAGATAAAATATAATTAGAAGGGGGAAGAAAAAATGATGGAATTTAATCTTGAAAAAGGTTTAAAAGGAATAGCTCAAACAACAGTGAATGAGGAAAATTCAGCAGAGAGATTTGCCAAACCTATGCCACCTGCCTTTGCCACTCCCATGTTAGTTTCTTTAATGGATTTAGCTGCCATAAATGCGGTGAAAAAAAATCTTCCGGAAGGTTATATTTCAGTAGCTTCTAAAATATCGATTACTCATCTGGCTGCTTCTCCTCTGGGTATGACGGTTACTGCCGATGCGACTTTAATTGATATTTTTCAAAATAGATTAACCTTTCAGGTAAACGCTTTTGATGAGGTGGAGAAGATAGGAGAAGGGACTGTAGAAAGATATATTATAGATTTAGACAAATTTACCAAAAAGATGCTGGAAAGAAAAAAACCGCGAGAGGTTGATTTTTAATTGATTAAAAAAGCTTTATTAATAATTGATATGCTCAACGATTTTATCAGAGAAAATGGAAAATTATATATAGGAGATGGTGGAGGAAAAATTATTTCACCCATTCAACAGGAATTAGAGAAATTCAGGGAAGAAAAGAGCCCTGTATTCTATATCTGTGATTGCCATCGACCGGATGACAAAGAATTTAATCTTTTTCCTCCACACTGCCTTTCCGGAACTGAAGGAGCAAATATAATCGAAGAATTAAAACCATCGGAAGATGATTTTATAATCCACAAAAGAAGATACAGCGGATTTTTTCAGACTGATTTAGATGTCACTTTAAGAGAAGAAGGGATTATGGAATTAGAGCTGGTAGGGGTATGTACTAATATCTGTGTTTTATATACTGCTGCCAGTGCCAGGATGTTAAATTATAGAGTTACAGTTGTAAAAGATGCCGTGGCTTCCTTTGATCAAGAAGCCCATGATTTTGCTTTAAGACAGATGAAAGATGTTTTAGGTGTTGAAATTAGGTAATAAATTCTATCTTAGCAGGGCAATTTGCAGCGGGAATAAAATGGCTTAATGGATATGAATTGGAGTTAGAAGTAGTGGTAAAAGAAAAATTAAAAGTAGGATTAGCTTTAGGAGGGGGTGGGGCTCGGGGTCTTGCCCATATAGGAGTATTAAAAGTTTTAGAAAGAGAAAATATCCCTATTGACTTAATTACTGGCACCTCAATGGGGGCTATTATCGGAGGAGTATATGCATTAAAAAAAGATATTTCTGCTATAGAAAAAATTGCAGAGAAATATTCTAAAATTAGTGAATTTAATATAGACTTATCTTTTGGTGAAAAAGAAAAGAAAGATAAGCCCTTCTTTTTAAAAAGAATGTCTGATTTTCTGAAAAGAGGTTATATACTTAACCTTGAACTTAGAAAACAATATATCAATGACGGAGAAGGGGTAAAGAAAATTATTAAAGATTTAGTAGGCGATAAAGCTTTCACAGATACTAAAATTCCTTTTGCTGCAGTGGCAGCAGACTTAGCAAAGGGAGAAAAAGTGATTTTAGATCAAGGAAAATTATTTGATGCTCTTTTGGCGAGTGCTTCTATTCCGGGAATGTTTCCCCCGGTGATAGCAAATAAAAAAATCTTAGTTGATGGAGGAATAGTTGATGTAGTGCCAATAGAAGCAGCCCAGTCGTTAGGGGCAAATTTTATTATTGCCGTTAGCGTAAGCCAAACTCTTAAAAAGAGGGTTGAATTTGATAATGCCGTAGAAATTCTCTTTCGGTCTGATTCTATTACATCTGCCGAATTAAGAAAGTTACAATTATCTTTTGCTGATATAGTAATTACCCCTAAAGTAGGACGTTTTCATTGGTCTGATTTTTCTAGACCTGAACAATGTATCCGAGAAGGTGAAATAGCTGCTCAAAATACTATTTCTGAAATAAAGGAAAAATTAAAGAGGTTAAAACCTGCCTGGTGGAAAAAATTATTTTACTGAAGTTTCTGTATCTTTCTTTTCTTTGATCTTGGAGTCTGGCTTTTTGGAAATTTCTTTCTTTTCTTGCCTTTCTGTTGAGGAAGCGGTTAATCTTTTCTTTTCTGGTTTATAGCTATTACTCCGATTATCTGTACTATAATATCCACTGCCTTTTAATATAAAGTTCCCATTTTTGCTTATTAATCTATAAACATTCCCACCGCAACTTTTACATTTTTTAATAGGATCTTCTGTAATGGATTGAAATTTTTCAAAAGTATTCCCACATTTTTTACATTTATATTCATATGTTGGCATAATTAGATTCCTTTCTAAAACATCTAACTGTATATTTTAAACAAATTTACATTTTTGTCAAGAATTTTCCTCAGAAATTCATTCCACTTGTATCTTCTTGATTATCAGAAAAAAGTAAAAAATTTCTGGATCTTCAAAAATTGGAATTTTAAACACTCGTATGATAATATATATTCATATTATCAAATTTTTAAGTTAATCATTTTTAGATGAACGTAACTATTATAACTTAACCATATATTCAAAAGGTTGACAAAGGCAAACTATCCAAAAGGACAGGACGCAAAGTTATGG
>JAYEJO010000070.1:0-4075 GCA_034660595.1 Candidatus Caldatribacteriota bacterium | reverse complement strand
ATTACTTCATTGGCTTCTAAAAAGTTTCCCAGGGCAAAAGCGGTGATATCACTACCGCCCCGGCCAAGAGTGGTTATGCTCCCATCTTCACAACTTCTACCTAAAAAACCGCATACTATAGGAATAACCTTTTTTTCGAGTAAAGGTTTAATAATTTTTCGGCATTTTTCTTGACTTTCTTGAGAAAGAATTTTAGCCTGGTTAAAGTTTGCATCAGTTATTATAGGAAAATCCTTGTCTGCGGGGTCAAAATATTTCGAAGAAAATCCCATAGATTTGATGGTAGCCGCAAGAACTCTGGCACTTATCCGCTCTCCCATAGAAACAAAGTCAGCATAGTCTTTATCCTCAATACGATCTTTAACAGAATCTTTAAGTAAAGAAGTTAGATTATCAGTGGTATTTCCCATTGCTGAGACAACTACTATTATTTCATATCCCTTTTTTGCTTGTTGAATTATTGATTGAGCGGCTTTTTTAATTCTTTCAGGGTTCTGAACGCTGGTTCCGCCAAATTTTACTATTATTCTCATAGATATCACCTTTATATTTTTTTATTTAAACCACTCAGGTATAGTATCATTTCTTACTATATCAGCATAAGTCTCTTTTTTTACTATTACATCATCTTTCCCTTGATTTACCAGGACAACCGCTGGCCGCGGAAGCCGATTATAATTGCTTGACATAGAATAATGGTATGCCCCCGTGGTAAATACTGCTAAAAGATCTCCCGCGGAAGCCGAAGGTAGTTTTAAATCTTTAATCAAAATATCTCCCGATTCACAGCATTTCCCGGCAATGGTCACCACTTCCTCGGGCAAGTTATTATTTGCTTTATTTACCAAAACACCTTCATATTTTGCTTCATAAAGAATAGGTCGAGGATTATCAGCCATACCGCCATCTGTAATTAGGTATTTTCTAATCCCGGATATCTCTTTTGTATTACCGATAGTATAGAGAGTGATACCCGCTTCAGCTACAATAGATCTACCCGGTTCTATTAAAATTTTTGGCATCATTAGATTGTTTTTTCTTACCTCATTCTCTACATTATCAACGATTAAATTTACAAAATATTCTATAGAAGGAGGCGAGTCAGATTCTAAGTATTTTACTCCCAATCCTCCGCCTAAATTTAAATTCAGCGTATCTATTCCCTTGAGGTCTTTTATCTTTCTGATCAGTTTTACCATTTCTTTAATGGCGAGAACATAAGAAGATAGATCAAAAATTTGTGAGCCGAGATGAAAATGCAAACCATTATAAATAATATTTTTCATAGAAAGAACTTTTTTTATAAAATCAGGAACCCTATCAATGTTAATTCCAAATTTTGAATCTACCTGTCCGGTTTGAATATATTTATGGGTGTGAGTATCTATTCCCGGAGTTACCCGGAGAATTACTCCCACCTTTGTATTTAAACTTTCCGCAACCTGGTTAATTACATCGAGTTCATATTCACTATCTATCATCATATTTCCAACATTTTCTCTTAGAGCAAATTCTATTTCCTCTTGGGATTTATTATTCCCATGGAAAAATATTTTTTCCGGAGGGAATCCCGCTGAGAGAGCAGTGTATAGTTCTCCGCCGGAAGAAACATCCAGGCTGAAACCCTCTTCCTTTAAAATATTACACATTGCTTTAACCAGGAAGGCTTTGCCGGCATAAATTACTTCAAAATCAATATTTCTTTTAGAAAAAGCATTAACATATTGCCGGCATTTTTTTCTAATTATAGTTTCAGAAAATACATAACAGGGTGTCTTATATTTTTGGGCTAATTTTACAAGCTCATATCGGTCAAACTCTAAATTTCCAGATTTATTTATAGAAAATCCTTCTCTGTTAATTTGAGGTGTTATAATGTTTTGATTATTCATTTTATTACTCCTTGTATGCAATAGATTGTATGGATAGAATTATACCATTTTGCAATATAAATAAAAAAAGCAATTGACAAACGCTATGCTCATCAATTGCCTTAAATTATTTAGCAATTAAATTTATCCCTATTTTTCTCATCAGATGAGATAGCGCTCCATCAGAAGCCAGGGTTTAGATTCTGATGACAGTCTTATGGCTCTTAACCATAAACCCAGCATAAAGATTAGAGCTGTTATCTTTATGCTTCGGCGAGAATACCTTTCCTGGGGAATCAAAGATGCTCATCTCATCACCAGTACTGATTATTACTCGCGCCTCTACCCCACTTAAGAAAAAAGTGAGGCATAAATATTAAATTTTCAATAGGATAACATATATATTAGAAAAAGTCAAAAAAAAGCAGACTTTTATACCAAATAATATCAAGGAACTGAGCAATATTCAGAATAAAAATATTTAGTATTTTTTTTGTTATTCCAGCAATTTAAGGAATTTGCTTTACTTTAAGAAGATAATTACTTATTATATTACTGAAGATTTACAAATAGGAGTGCGCTAATATCAGTAAAGTTAAAGGGTTAATTTTAGAAGAAAAATGTGGAGACAAACCTAATTTAGGAATTTTAATGATGATTCTTGCTTCAATTTGTTTTGCCTTAGTAGGAGCAATGATAAGGTTTGTTGGAAATATTCCTTTAATGGAAATTATTTTTTTTCGTAGTCTTCCTTCTATTTTAATTTTATCCGTGATTTTAAAAAATAAAAATATTTCTCTCAAAGGGGAAAATAAGCCCCTTTTATTATTTCGTTGTTTTTTTGGCTTTCTTTCAGCCGTAGGATATTTTTATACTTTTAGGACCATGACTATGACCGATGCCATGACTATTCGGCAGCTCAGCCCATTTTTTATAATTATACTTGCCGTAATATTTCTAAAAGAGAGAATGTCCCTCCAAAGAATTCCTGTTTTCCTGTTAGTATTTTTAGGAAGTCTTTTAGTAATTAAGCCAGGAATACGCCTGGAGATGTTTCCTGCCATAGTAGGAATATTAGCAGCGATATTTAGCGCAGGGGCACATGTTAGTTTAAGAAATTTACGTTTAACTGACCACCCCTTGGTAATTGTAAATTACTTTTCTTTTGTCTCAGGTTTAATGGCCTTGCTAATACTAATATGGCAAAAGAATTTTGTTATTCCCGATCTTGTTAGCTTGATAAATTTAGTTTTACTCGGATTGGTTGCTTTAGGAGCACAGATTGCTCTTACCAAAGCTTATCAAATGGCGCCAGCGGGGATGATATCTCTTTATACTTATTCCCAGATAATTTTTGCCACGATATTTGGAATGCTCTTTTTTAGAGAGCTTCCTGATTTACTTAGTATATTTGGCGCGTTTTTAATAATCATCAGCGGATATTTAAACTATAAGTTAAAAATTAAATAATATTCTTGAAATTAAATTTTTATTCCTATTTTAAAGATTAAGAAAATTCCCAGGAAATATACCAAAAAAATCAACCAGGCCGCTATCCCCAAACTAAATACCGATTTTTTGGGCTTATATACCACACTGGCAATGGCGAAACTGGTGAGAATTATAGCTATTAGAGCGCTAATAATATGCTGGGGTGAGACTACACTTAAAATCGGCGGGCCATCATAAAATATATCTGAGAAGAAAGGTATGGTCATATTAAGAATATTTGCTCCCAGGACAATGCCTACCGCAAGGTCATAAGCCTTTATTCTAATAGCCGCAAGCGCGGTAACTAATTCCGGCAAAGAAGTAACGATGGCTAACATTATAGTGCCCATAAAAGTTGTTCCCCATCCGGTAAGGTCAGCTAAACTATTGGCTACTTGTGCTAACTTCATGGCAGTAAAGATTATTATTATAGCTGCTATTAAAAATTTGATATTGGTTAGAGGCAAAGAATAAGCAGCGTAATTTTCTTCAGGGACTCCCAGGACGTCATCGGGTTTAGTTTTTTTACTATATTTGAATATTACTACAATACCTAAAAAATACAGAATTATTAAAATTATGGAGTCTATGCCAACTCCTGCAAAGAGAAACGATGGTTTTAATAACATACTCAAGGCAGCAATTGCACACAGAAATATTCCTAAAATAGCAGTTAGAATTTGGCCGGAAGATACTTCTCTAAGGAGTGGACC